>CAZVMA010000001.1:0-12911 GCA_964628545.1 uncultured Pseudomonadales bacterium
GGCGGAAGACGAAGGGGTGCCGAGGGAGTGACGGGGGTCAGACCGGCTGCAAGGGTAGGCCGCAATCGAACCCCTTACGACACCGACCGCCCCCGCGCCGCGACGCTCTGCTCTCCGACAAATTCTCGGACACATGCCACCAATCGCGGCACCAGCGCGTCCGGAAGATTGTGTCCCATGCCGGGAATGCCGACGAAACGCGCGCCGGGTATGCATTCAGCGACATGGCGTCCAGCAGCAACGGGGATCAGCGGATCTTCCTCGCCGTGGATCACGCAGACGGGCAGCCGGATGCCGCGCAGACGATCAGTACGGCTGCCATCCGCATTCACGGCACGCATCTGCCGCGCAACGCCTTCGGGAAAATGGCAACGGTCGTACGCGCGTGCTGCGGCCTCCAGCCGAAGCGCCTCGGGTTCCGGGTACGCCGCACTGCCGAACCCCGCCCGGTTCTCAGCCGTCAGCGCTATCGAGGCCTCACGGCCGCTTGCGCCCCGCATCAAACGCGCAAACACCTCGGGAGCGGGCCGGGGCAAATCAGGATCGCCACTGGACGTCATCACCGGGAACAGCGCCAGCACGCGTTCCGGGTAGCTGAAAGCAATATGCTGCGCGACCATGCCGCCCAGCGATATTCCGAAGATCACCGCGCGCGGCATGGCCAGCGCATCCAGCAGCCGGATGACGTCGCTGGCCATATCCGAAAGCGTGTAGTCCACGCTCGCTTTGCCAGACAGCCCGACGTCCCGATTGTCGAAGGTGATCACCCGAAATCCGGCGCCAGCGAGCGCATCGATGAATGCCGAGCTCCATTCGATCATCTCGGTGCCGAACCCGCGGATCAGGACGATGGGCGTGCCGTCATCCGGGCCGGCCAGCGCGTACTCCAACGCCAGGGGCGGCGTTTCAAGACGTGGCATGATGGTGGTCTCCTCCGATCCCCTGCGGCCAGTCTAGCGGGTACGGACCCGGAATCCAGACGCCCGCGCTTTACATGGTCACGGCCGTGGTGACGAACAGACCGACGCTGGTCAGCAGCAGGCAGAGCAGGTAGCCAACAGCCAGCAGCCCACACTTGATCAGCGTCGACCATCGACCCTGACCATAGACCCGACGCATTGAGCGATACAGGTAATACGGCAGATAGATCGACTGTGCTGTGACCAGCCCGCTCCCGATGCTGCCGACCCATCGGCCAATGCCCGCATCACCGAGCGTGTCGCCGAGCCACTCGACGAGCACCACCAGCAGCGCACCCAGGAAGAAGAATGCGTGCACATGCACAAAAAACAGCAAATGCTCAACGTAGAAGCGCCCGGAGTTCATTTGCAGCAGCAGCATCAAGGCCGCCAGCAGCGGCAGCGTAGCGAACATCATGCCCGGAACGTTGGCACGCATAGCCTCTACGAACTCGCCGGTATCGGTCATGATGCTTCGGCACATGTCGCGCAAACGTTCTTCCCACGCCCCCAGAGAACCCTCGATCCGCAGCGCGTCGGGCTCACAGATCTCGACGCCCGTCTCGAATTCGGCCGCTGCAGAACCATCCTCGATGTCGGCATCGAGACTCACGAAACTATCCGGTGCCGCGCCCAAAGAAATCACCAGGAAGAACAGCAGGCTCAGCACCAGATACAGGCGCAAGGGCGGGGTGTACCGGGCGCGTCGGCCCTGCAGATATTCCAGCGTCAGGAATCCCGGACGAAACGCGAGCGGCCGCAGGGTGCGCCAGATCCGGGCATCCCAGCTGAAGAGATCACCCGCAAGATCGCGCGTCAGCGCGTACAGCGACAGCACCGCCACGTCTGCGCGCGGGCCGCAATGCGCGCAGTGCTGTCCGAGGAGTACCTCACCGCAATTGCGGCAGTTCTCGGTGGACGGGGCCCCGGCCGCGAAATCGTCGCTCGAAAGCAGCAGTTCCACACCCGTTGTTCCCGGCGCATCGAGGCCACCGCTCTCCGGCCAGTCGGGTCCGGCCACCCGAATCGCGCCAAGCACCTCGGGCGAGCACAGGCGGTAGTACACCGTCCGGCGCCAAACGCCGGGCGACTCGGGCTCCGGGTGCAGGATCGACGCGCCGCGCACGCCCGGCACCTGCAGCACGTCGGCCACATGGTCGCGCAGCCAGGCGTCCAGGGCAGCTGGGTCGCCGTCCTCTGCGAACAAGGTCAGCGCGAGTATGCGCGCCTCCATCACTGGGGCTCGAGGTCGATCTGGTAAACCACCTCGTCCGCCGATTCGATGCCTGCGGCGCGGAAGGAGGGTGACAGCGAGGTCACCGTTTCACGCGTCAGGCAACGGATGCGTCCCCTCGGCTGAAAGAGGGTATGGACTTCGTCTTCCAGCACCGCGTGAGGCGGCCCGGGAACCAGGGTCTGGTCGTACTCCAGGGTGACTAACAGAATCCGCGCGCGCCCAGGCAGCAGTTTCTGCAGCTGCGCGACATAGCGGGCGCGCATCTCGGGCGGGAGGGCTACCAGCGCCGCGCGGTCGAACACGGCACTCGGATCTGGCTTGTTGCGCTGCCCGAGGTCCTCTCGAGACAAGTCAAAGAAATCGCCGCAGAGGATGCGAACCGAACCTGCCTCGCGCAAGGTGAAGCGCTCTGTTCGGGTTACCGTGGGGGCCTGACCTGCCTCCTCGAAGAACGCTGCGACCGCTCGGTCTGACAACTCGACGCCGGTCACGGCATGCCCGCGCTGCGCCAGCCAGTGCAGATCCAGACTCTTGCCGCACAAGGGGACCAACACCGACGCGTCCGCAGGCAGCTTGAGCGCGGGCCAGTACGTGCGCAGCCGAGCGTTGACGACCGGCAGGTGAAAACCGATCTCGTTGCGCGCCCATCGCTCAAGCCAGAATTCTGCACGCATGCGCCGTCCTCCATCCCCATAGACGCCGGCAATTCGCGGCCCGTGCGGCGATTGTCGTGCAGGACCAAGCCCTACCACAACGAGCCCTGTCGAGTGCCCCCTGTCCCGAATACCATGCTGCCCACGCGAAGCGCTGACACGACACAAGGCCCATGACCGACCTCGAGCTCCTGATCGATCTGTTCATTGACGGCGACCGACAGGGTCCAGGCAGCGAGGCGCAAACGCGGCGCGCAATCGATCTCGCAGGCCTGTCCGACGCGCGCGGCCTGCGCATAGCCGATCTCGGTTGCGGCACCGGTGCCGCCGCGTTGGTGCTTGCGCGCGCGCTTGATGCAGACGTCGTGGCAGTCGATCGGCTTGGCGCATTCCTGAAACGTGTCGCAGCACGCGCGGAACAGGCCGGACTCAGGCACCGCATCACCACCCGGCAGGGCTCGATCGACGCGCTTCCCTTTGGTCCGAACAGCATCGACGTGCTGTGGTCGGAGGGGGCCATCTACAACATCGGCTTCGAAGCCGGCGTGGCGCAATGGCGCCAGTACCTGCGACCCGGCGGCGTGCTGGCGGTATCTGACCTGACCTGGCTGACGGACGAGCGGCCAGAAGAGCTCGACGCCTACTGGCGCAGCCAGTATCCGGAGGTAGCTACGGCAAGCACGAAAATCAGCATCCTGGAGCGACACGGCTACAGTCCGGTCGGCTACTTCGCGCTGCCGGAGGACTGCTGGTTGGCGTCCTACTATCGGCCCATGCAGCAGCGCTTCGATGGCTTCCTCCAGCGCCACGGCAACAGCGATGCGGCGCGCGCGCTGGTAGCAGCGGAGACGGCGGAAATCGAACGCTACGAGCGCCATGGGCAGTTCTTCAGCTACGGTTTCTATGTTGCCCGAAAGAGCGCCTGAGCAACGGGTGCTCGCCACGCGGGGCGCGGCCGCACGCCGAGTGGCATTCAGATCGGCCATCGGGGAAGATTCGCGGGTCTTCCCCAAGGCGCCACGCTAGCGCAGGACAGCATCATGGCCTTCGTGCACCCGGAACTGTTGATCGAACCGGACGAACTGGCCGGGCAGCTCGACGATCCCGCGCTGCGCCTCTTCGACGCGACGTTCATGGACCTCATGCACGCGTTTTCGGACCCTACCAGCGGGCTCGGATTCACGTTGCCGAGCCACGCGGCGTTGTGTGCCGCCATCGGTGCGGCAGGCATCGGGGCCGAGCATCGCGTTGTCGTCTATGCCTCCGGCCATCTGATGTGGGCGACAAGGGCCTTTTGGCTGTTGCGCTGGGCAGGCCATCAGCAGGTGCGTGTGCTGAACGGCGGACTCGACGCCTGGCGCGCAGCGGGCCTGCCGGTCGCAACGGGTGACGCGCACTATCCGCCAACTACGTTCAGCGGCTCGATCGAGGCTGGACTGTTCACCGACCTGACCGGGATGCAGGCCGCCGCCGGCGCCACGGGCGTGTGCACGGTGAACGCGCTGTCGCCCGCCGTGTACGCGGGCACCGGCGACATGCACTACGGCCGCCGCGGCCACATTCCCGGCAGCCGCAACCTGCACTACGACGAGCTGCTGAACGAAGGCCGCTTTGCCGACCCTGCGCGCGTGGCGGCCGCCCTCGAAGCGGCGGGCCTGTTGTCCGCCCAGCGCGTGGTCGCCTATTGCGGAGGCGGTATCTCGGCCACCATCGATGGCTTTGCCTGTCTGCTGATGGGGCACCCGAACGTATCGGTCTACGATGGCTCGATGTCCGAATGGGTGCGGAACCCCAGCCTGCCCCTGACGATCGGAGAGACACCCTGACCCCCAGGTCATGTTCATGAATCGGCTGCATCGCGCCACTCTGGTCGGACTGCTGCTGACCCACGCCTGCCTGGTCGTGGCCTCTGCTGCGGACGGGGCATCTGCTGCTGACGGGGCCTCTGCTGGTGAGACGGCCGATCTGCCTGCCGCGGCGACTGCAGAAGCTGTGCCGACCGCAGAAGCTGCGACGACCGCAAAAGCTGTGCCTGCTGCAGAAGCTGCGCCTGCTGAGGCGGCCAACCCAACCGTCGCGCCGATTCCGGCTGCCAGGCCCCCACGCGCGCGCGACCTTGCCGCCTACCTTGCCGCTCTGCGCGCCCATGTCGCCCGCGATCCGGCATTGCGGGCCGGTTACACCGTATTCTGGTCGTCGCTGCGCCATACGGTCAGCCCCGTTAGGGTCGAGGCGCCCACCGCCGACTGGCGCCGCATCGAAAGCCACACGCGCACGGCGCTCGAGAGCGCCCGAGCGCTACCGCCCGGCGCGCCCGGCACTGCACTGCAGGCCGCGCTAGCCGGACTCGCGCGCCTGCCGGACGGTAGCGGTGCCGGGGCGGCCGAGCGCGTGCTTGCAGATCTCGACCAAAGCGCCACCCCGCGCGTGCGCGTCAACGGCCGCTACGAGTACCCGGACCAGGCTGCAGAGAGTACCGAGCTCGCGTTCGGCAGCGAGGTCTGGCTGATGTGCCGAGAGATCCCGGACTGCATTCGCGTTCACGACGCCGTCTTCGGCGCGGCGCTCGGCGGCGTTTCCCTGACGGCCACGGCTGAAGACCGACTGGCGCGGGACATTGCCGCCGCCGCAGAGCCCGGCATCACGGAGTTGCTGGCGGCTGCCGGTGATCTGGAGCGGCAGCTCGCCACCGCAACCGATCCGGCGGCGCTACGTACCCTGGCGACCACGGCCGCGAACAGCTACTGGCAATCCATCAGCCAACAGCTGCCTCTGGCCGGCGTGCTGGCGGGCGCGGCCGCCACCAGCACGCAGTCGGGCGCACCCCCGTCGACCGCACCGGCTGCACCGGCAGGCGCCCCCTCAGCGACCAACCCGTATCAGATCGATGCGCTGTTCGAGATGGGGCGCGCCGGCGCCTACATGGCCGGCCAGCCGGCGCTGGCGAATGCGTTCACAGTCACGCGCGCGCCGACGCTCGAGCTGGCCACGGCGGTCACCCAGGGCGCCCTGATCGGATCACTCGGCGCGTCGGCGGCGACAGCGGGATTGCTGTTTGCGGGTGTACAGGCGCTGACATTGTTCGGCGCCGCAGACGAGCCGACGGCGCCCGCCGAGCTGCAGCGACTGGTCGACCAACTGGGGCGCAAGCGCGAGGTCGAGCTGGCGCGCCAGAGCGGGGCTCAGCTCGCGGCCACCAACGCCGTCGATACCCGCATCGCGGCGCTAGGCGCGGCAATCGACGTGGTTCGAGCAGATGTGGCGCGGCTCGAGACTGCGGGTCGCCAGCGGATCGGATCGGCGTACCAGACGTCGGCCGCACGCCGCTGGACCGAGTTCGACGCCGACAACGAGCGCTGCTTCGGCGCACGCTACCGTGATCCTGCCAGCGGCCGGTTGCGCGCCGCCGACTTCCGGCGCTGTGAGGATGCCTTCCTGCAGGGCGCTGTCCGCCGCTCGATCTACGCGAACCGATCCAGCGAGTACGTGCTGGACGCGCGCTTCATCGATACCGGAGATCCGCGCTTTCCGTTCCACGATCACTATCCGCTGCTGGCGCGGCGCACGGGCCTGGACACGCGGTCGGCACTGGCGCTGCCGGACCCGCTCGATTGGCAGCAGCACGCAACCGCCCTGCTCGCGCTGTACCAGGCGCATCCGGCCGCGCCAAACGAGCGCGCGCGACGCCTGGAAACCCTGCGGGCTGTCGAGGCTGCCGGCCAGCGCATGCGCGGCGTGCTGACCGGCCTGATTGTCGCACCGACCACGGATGGTGCCCTGCGCTTCCGAAACGACCTCCATAAGAACCTGCTGAACGCGTATCGGGACAGCCTGTCGGCGTTGATCGAGCGGCTGCGCGTGCTCGATGACCCCGCCCTGCACCCCTACGGCAAGCGCCTGACCGAGGGTCTGGATCAGCCGCCCCCGGTCGGACTGAAACGCGTGGCGGCCGAAGCCCTGCTGGCCGGCACCGCGGCAGACCCGAGTACACCTCAGACCACCCGGGCCGGTCTCGCGACCTGTTATGACGTTCCGGCCAGCGCATTCGAGCCCGTTGGCGAGCGGCTCACCGCGGAGGCACGACGATTCTTTGGCGAGCCGGTTACGGTCGCCGAAACCCGGGCGGCATGGAATCGGACCGCGGTCGATGATCTGGCTGTGCAGCTGCCATCACGCGTTGATCTCTTGCCGGCGCCCTGGCTGTGGGCAGCCCTGGAGGGCCTGGGACAGGTCGATATCTGTCTCGCCCGTTTCCGGCCTGAGTCGATCGCGTTCACGCGCGAGCCGGGCGCGCTGCCCGACACGCTGGCGGGCAGCGCGCTGTTCGGTGCGGAACTGGAGATTCGCTTCATCCCCGACCCAACGCGTGTACCGGCTCTAGCCGATACCCCGGTGATCATCGCTCGCTATCGCGCCGAACGTGCGTGCGCGTTCAGTTATCGTTCAGACAGCGACGCTTCGGCGGCGCCGTGCAATCGCGCGTCCTGTCTCACTGCACTCGCGCCAACACTCTGGGCCGGATCGGGCTCCGAGCCCGGACCGAAAGCGGCGACCGACGGCGCCCAGTGCGATGGTGAGAGCATGCAGGCGCAGCTGACACCCAATGGCGCCGCGGCCGGCACCCTGGCAGACCGCGCTGATCCCATCGTGTCGGCGCTGACCACCGCTTGGGCGCAAGGGCTGGGCCCGCGACGCCAGCAGCTCGAGGACGCGTTGCTGCGCAGCCCCGAGTATGAGGCGGCAGCGGCCCTGTACCTCGAATACCGCGCGCTGACCGGCGTCACTCTGGGCGCAAACGATCCAGAGATACCGGACGGCATGTTTGGCGGCACATCGCCGCTCGCACCGACCGACGTGGTGCGCGTGATCACCGCCAACGGGCGGTCACCCGCCGATGCGCAGACCCTGGTGCAGCAGCGCATCACCACGATCGCGAACGATGTGGCGCGACGCGGCGCCATGATCGAATCCGAGCGCCGACTGCCCGACTATCCGCAGCTGCGACACCTCGACGCGACCCTGTCCCGAGTTGCCCTCGCCACCACCGTCTACGCGAGCCGTTGACTGGTCGGGCCCCCGGGCCCGACCGAATTCCACTCACCTGTTCGCCGCGTTGTTGCCTTGAGTCCAGCCCCTGTGTTCCCATCGGATCCTGTTCCGGGGGCTCGAGGGGATCCATCAGTGTCGAACAAATCGCATATCCGCTACGAGCCGCACGAGAAGCCGCCGCACAGGCTCGCTGCGGCCCTCGGTTTCCAGGTCGTCGCGCTCATTGTGGCGGGCATTCTCATCACGCCCCTGACCGTCGCGCGCGCAGCCGGGCTCTCGCCGGAAGACACCGCTTGGGTCGTTTTCGCGGCGCTGCTGGCTGCGGGCCTCTCCACCTGGCTGCAAAGCAGCCGCTTCGGTGTGATTGGTAGCGGCTACGTCATGTTCGTGGGTTCCAATGTGGCCTTCATCTCCATTGCCACCGCCGCGGCCAAAGCCGGCGGCCTGCCGCTGATGGCCACGCTCGGCGCGATCTCGGCGCTCAGCTGTTTCCTGTTCACCTGGCGGCTGGGCGCGCTGCGTCGCGTGCTCACACCCGCGGTAGGCGGCACAGTCATGATGCTGATGGCGCTGTCTGTGATGCCGGTGGTGTGGGGCATGCTGGGGCGGGTGCCGCCAGGCTTCGAGTCGGGCAGCGCGGCGCCCGTCGTGGTGGTTTGCACGCTGATACCCGTCGTTCTGATCAGCCTGTTCGGCGGCCCGATGCTGCGACTGTGGGCGCCGATCATCGGCGTTCTGATTGGTTCGGCCATCGCGGCCACGCTGGGTCTGGTCAACGTTGCGCCGGTGTTGGCCGCCCCGTGGATCGGCATGCCAGAGGCGAACTGGCCCGGTCTGTCGTTCGATTTTGGGCCGGCGTTCTGGGGCCTGCTGCCTGCCTTCGTGCTGATCTCGCTGATCGCCTGTCTGGAAACCTACGCGGACGGCGCAACGGTGCAGCGGGCCGCGCACCGGGAACCGAAGCCCATCGATTTCCGCGCGGTGCAGGGCGCCATCAACGCCGACGGGGTCGGCAGCTTTATCGCAAGCCTGCTCGGTACCGTACCGAACACGGTGTACTCATCGGGTGTGGCCGTGATGGAGATGACCGGCGTGTTGGCCCGACGGGTCGGGTTCTGGGGCGGGCTGTTCATGGTTCTGCTCGCGTTCTCGCCGAAGATTGCCGCCGTGGTCGGCGCCATTCCCAGCCCGGTGGCCGGCGCCTTCATTCTGGTGCTGATCGCGCTGCTGTTCGGCAATGGTCTGCGGATGGTCACCGAGGGCGGCCTCAATTTCGAGGAGGGCCTCGCGGTCTGTCTGGGTTTTTTCATCGGCACCAGCTTTCAGGGCGGCCATCTCTACAACGACCGGTTCCCGGAATCGATGCAGGTGTTCCTGTCCAACGGCACCACCTCCGGCGCGTTGGTGGCGATGGGCATCATGGGGCTGCTGTCGCTGCGCCGGCGCAGCCGTGACCGCATCTCTGTTCCGCTGGCACCCGAGAGCGTCGGCACCATACGCCCGATCGTGCAGGTGTTCTCGAAACGTTTGGGCTGGGACCAGACGGCAGAGAATCGGCTGATGCTCGCCTGCGAGGAAGCCATGCTATTCCTGCTTGAGCAGCGCGCCCGGGCCGACAACCCGGATTCCAGTCGCGAGCGCATTCACCTGCGGCTGACCGCCGTGGACGGCGAAGCGGAAGTCGAGCTGATCTGCGCGCCCTCGGACTTGAACGTGCAGGCCGCGGTAGCGGCGCTGCCGGAAACCGGCGAGACGGATCCCGAGGCCGATATCTCGTTGCGGCTGCTGCGCGGCTTCACCCGCGAGATCAAGCATCTTCAGTACCACGGCGTGGAATATCTGCTGATGCGCGTGGACAGCCGCGCCTGATTGCGGATGCATTTGGCGAAGGCCGCCCCGCCGGCTGCTGTGCGGAGGCGGCACACTCTGCATCCGGGGCTCAGTCGCCCCGGATCAGCGCCAGCGCCTGCTCAATACTGCCTGCCGTCTTCATGTAGCGGGCGAAACCGCCGAGGTCGAAGATCTTCTGGACCAGCGGGCTCATGCTGCATACCACCACTTTCGACTGCTTGGCGGCCACCAGCAGCACCCGCAAGCCCATCGAGCTGATGTAGTCGAGCCCGGCGAGGTCGACTACGAAAGCGCTGAAACCCTGACCTCGACTCGTCTGCCATTGCGCGCTGAAGCGAGGGCTGGTGTTCGTGTCGAGCCGACCCGAAATACTGAGAATCATGACGTCGCCCTCGGCGCGGTCGCGCAACTCAAGGGTCACGATGCGGGCTGCACCTTCGGCCCCTGCGCTGGTGCGCGCATCGAAGACAAACGCGGGTGCGGACAATTGTTCACGCGCGCGCGCCACGGCTTCGGCAAACCCGGGCCGATCCGGATCGTCCGACGCGAGGTGGATCGACAGATCCTCGATGTGATTGAGGCAGTTCATCGCTGACGCCGAAGCCGCGGTGACGATTTCGCCCATCGAACCGATAGCGTCCTTCCGCGGGTAACCGCTGCGGGCTGTCTTCAGGTGTGAATCGAGGGCCACCAGCTCCAGCTTCAGGGCGATCTTGACGATGTTCAGCTTGCCCGGGAACGCCAGCGCCGCAGCCACGTATTGGTGGGCGATGTGATCGAACACCACGCCGCGCTCGGCTTCCCTCTCGATCATGGCCGCGAACGACTCAAACTCAGCGTCGGATGGCGTGTTGACGAGCCGCATCAGATTGTACGCGTACGGGTGCAGCTCAAAGAACAGCGCAGACAGGTCCGGCGTGGCCGCGGCGCCCTCCGCCCGGTGCGCGAGTCGACTCATCTGTTCGATGATGCGCACCCCGCCAGCGTGCGCGTCGCGCAGGTGATTCGGGTCGATCAGCTTGTCGCCAGCCTTGAACAGTTTCGACCCGCGTGTAGCCGTCCATTCGCCGCCGTAGGGCTGGATTTCGAACTCGTACTCGCTGCCGATGGACGCCAGCATCTCGCGCATGGGCATCACGGTGGACTGCACGCCGCCGCAGCAGTAGGCGAAGTTGTTGCTCGGCTGCGTGACCGCGCGCAGGCGCGCTGCCACCTGTTCATCCAGGAAATAATATGCCGCCGATTCACTGTCGAGACGCCGGTGCTCGACGATCTCGCCGCCGGCAACCACAAAGCGTTCCGCCCGCCTCGCGGTAGCGGCTTGGCCGCTGACAAAGCCCATCACCACGGCGCCGGCGTTCGCGCGCGTAAACGCTCGCCACGCCCCCAGATGGGTCAAGAAGGCCTCGGCTGTGCGGGTCTGATGAATCAGGGTGAAGCTGCCCGGCCGATGGTCGATTTCCTGAACGAGTGACACGAAGGGCGAAACGCCCGTGCCCCCCGCCACCATGACCAGGTTGGAGCCCGGTGGCGGCAACGTGAAGCCGGGGCCGGGCGCGCAGGTGATGTAGGCACCGGACGCGCGGGTATCCGTCATCCGCTCGAAGCCGTAGTGCTCGCGCGCATCAAGTGGACGACTGATGAGGACGCGCAGGCGATCCGGATCCCAGCCGCACGCGGAGTAGAGGCGCGGCGAAACGGGCTCGAACGCGGGCTCAGGCTTCGCGCCTGCCTGTCTGTAGGTTCCCGCGAGGTCGCCCGCTTGCTCCCCGACGTGCACGCGCTCGATGGACTGACAGACCTGTATCGGTGGTACGCCCGCGTCCGGCCAGCCGAGGGCTTCCCAGAGGTCCTGCCAACTCCAGCCGGCATCCTGGGACGAAGCGAGGGATGCGGGCAGGATGGTTTCGACACCCGCGAAGTACCGGCTGCACAGGCGTTCTGCCGACTGCCGATCGCGCGGCAGCAAAACGTAAACGACATCGCTGCCCGCGTAGTAAAGCGGCGCATCCTGCGAAGTGAATTCGACCTCGGCAAACGTGCCATCCGCGCTGCGCTGGCGCACCGACCTGATTGCCTGCGCGTACAGCGGACTCACGCGAAGTCGGCGACGCTCGCGCACGGCCTCGTTCATGACGCTGAACATGCGCATGGCGGCGCCGTGGTTCGCTTCCGGGGTTGGCGCTGCGCCGGTGTTTACCCCCGCACCCTCGGCCGAGGTGTCGACTTGCACGTTGTTGTGCATGTAGCTGAATAGCTTCCGGGCGTGTGCCGCGAGCGCTCCGGTCTCCCCGGCGTAACACTCGATCAGCCGATTGAACGCTCGACGAAGACCGGTATCCGCCTCGACCACGTCCAGAAAGCCGCGCAGCGATGCCTCCTGGCCAAGCCCGGCGAGACATGCTGAATACTCGCGCTGCGGTCTTGGATAGTAGGCGTCCACGTCCTCCATGCGCGCCAACTCACCCAGGTGCCCGTGGTGGTACCGACCCAGAACGGCATCGAGCAGGTGATAAGAGACGAAGTGCAGACCGGACATGCCCTTGGTCACGCGCAGGCTGCCATCGGGGTGCGCCAGAACAAGGCCTTTGTGGAAGGGCTGCATATGCCGGATGAAGACATGCTTCGACACGTGCGTTCGGCTGGTCGGATGGGTGGTAATGCGCTTAATCTCGTCCCTGCTGCGCGTGATTGCTGCCGCCAGCTCGAGCATGAGCCCGATCAGTCGCTGTCGACTCTCATCTCCAGCCTGATTCTCGAGTCGGGCCCCGGCATGATCGCGCATGGCGCAGAGCAGGTCGTGCAGGGCATAGGGCAAGCCGCGCAACGCATACGCCATGCAGCCGGGAATCGTGTGGTAGGTGCGCTCGTGACTATGCCCAAAAGCGGGGTACAGCAGCTCGATTGCATCAACACCAAAATCAGCGCCGATCGTCTGGCCGATGACGGTCGGGCGCCACTGCCAGTTGTCTACCACCATAAAGTGCCCGCTCAGCGCGGGCTCAACTTCCAGGCGACGCGCCAGTACCAGAAGCGGTTCTGCAATCCACTGGGGAACGGGCTGGCCATCGCCGCAGTTGGACGCCAGGTGCGCCAGACTGCCGATCAGGATGAACAGCCTCGAGGCATCCCGATAGTCGTGCAGGTCCGCGGCCGTCAGCG
>CAZVMA010000001.1:12921-13289 GCA_964628545.1 uncultured Pseudomonadales bacterium
CGGCGGAACACGCAGGAAGTTCCACAGGGCACGGTTGCCCGGCAGTGCGTCGTGCTGATGCGGCGCGATGGCAGCCGGCGGCAGCGCGGTGGGGGCGGGGTCCTCCTCGAAGACCCGATACTGCGCGATATCGGGGAAAAATGTTCGCGCGTGTCCCAGTACCTGCTCCCACGGCGTGAACTTGCCGCCAAGGGTGCCGCCCAGCCCTCCGGGCGTCATGAATCCCCAATCTCGGGTGATGTATCCGGTGCGACCCGCCCGATGGCGCTCGAACAACTCGCTGATCTGGCGCGTAACGTCGACGAGAACATCGCGCACCGGACCCAGTCGCGCGGGGGGCGGGGTCCCTGGCATCCGCCGATTCATGG
>CAZVMA010000001.1:13299-15463 GCA_964628545.1 uncultured Pseudomonadales bacterium
GGGGGCAGCTCGAGCCATGCCGCCCGGACGCTGAGCGCGAGCCGGCCACCCACCGTCACGGCATGGGTGTCGTGCCCCAGAAACCACAGCTCGCCCTGATGCGCGTACAGCACCAGCGCATCGAGAAACCGCACCGGGTTAGCGCGAGCCAGGTTCTCGCCCAGCAGCACCGCACGCATCAGATGCAGGCTCATGTCGTGAGATACGCAGAGGTCGAGCTGGGTTTCGGCCACCGGATCGGCAAGCCGCGCCGCAAGCACAGCCAGCAGCAGGTCGGCGGCCTGCTCCGCCGGAATCAGCGCATCGCGCGGCACGTCACCGGCCACCCAGCGCGACACGAACGGCGCCAGGCCACCAGAGGTGCGCAAGCTCTGCCACATCTTCATCTGATCAAGCGCGTAGAACACGCCAAGCGCCTCCACCGGGCGATGCCGGGTGATCGCTCCGCCTTCCGCCTGATGGCCTTCCATGATCAGGGCCGCGGTATCCATGCAGCGCGCTGGCGGGCTGGCATAGCCACGCACGGTCACCGATTTCGGCAGCGCGGCGCCCAGCCGTCGCGCCAGCACGCGGCCCTCGGGTGTCAGCGGGTTTTCGAGATCGTGCACGCCGGGCGCAAACTCTCGCGCCGAGTGGCGCATCAGCGCCACCACGTGACGAGCGCCCGAGTCGAGTACCCGGTTGATCAGGGCCAGCGCAGCATCGCCGTACTGCTCGCCCGGGCTGAGCTCAGCGGCCGCTACCGATGTTGTATCCGAAGCCATGGGGAGCCCTCATGCAGGGCGACAGGTGTACCAAATCGCGGGCCGGATTGCAGTTCGTTGGCGGCGAGCGGGAACGGTCCTGCGGCGTTCGTCCCCTGCCGTGACTCAAAGTCCGGACAGCTCGCCCAGATCTTCGTGCAGGCCGCACTCGCGCTTCAACCCGAAGAACCGGGTTTCCTCGATGGTATCGACCTCGGCCAGCGAGCGGGTGGTGTGAGTATCGCCGATCGACACGTACCCCTTTTCCCACAGCGGGTGGTAGGGCAGATCGTGCGCCTTCAGGTACTGGTGCACTTGGCGATCGTTCCAGTCGGCGATCGGACACACCTTGATGCGCCCGTTCGTGACCTGCACAAACGGCGTGTGTGCGCGTGTTTCCGCCTGCACCCGACGCAGGCCCGAGAACCAGGTGCCGGCCGCAAGTTCGCGCAGCGCGCGCTGCATGGGCTCGACCTTGTTCTCGCGGTTGTAGGCTTCAATGCCGGCGATGCCCTGCGTCCAGCGCTGGCCGTAACGCGCTTCCTGCCACGCTGGGCTGACTGGACTGCGGTAGACCTTGAGATTGAGGCCCAGCCGCTCGGTAAGCTCGTCGACGAAGCGGTAGGTTTCCGGAAACAGGTAGCCCGTGTCGACCAGCACCACCGGCAGGTCCGGGCATTCGCGCACCAGCAAATGCAGGCTGACCGCCGCCTGCGCGCCAAACGATGACGACAGCACATGCTGTCCCGGGAACTCGCGCAAGGCCGTGCGCACCCGGGTTTCCGCGTCCATGGTGCCAAATGCGGCATCCCAGCCGGCTAGGGTGCGGGCATCGGGAAGGGTCGCGGGTTGCGCCTCGGAGCGTTGGGACATGGCGGGCAGAGCCATTGGCAAAAGCTAGGCGCGGGAGGTTAGAGCGGCCGCGTGCCCGGTGGAAAGAACAAATCGCTATCAGCAAATAACCGTTGGGTAATGCTGGCGCGGCATGACCCGTGGATCCGCGGGTCACTCGGGGTGACAAGGTCGAACCGCTTGTCCTATTCTGGCCCGGTCGTCGTGCCGCAGCGGGGTGCCGGCAGCGACGATGGGTGTTCTTGGGGGGAAAGGCATGCCGCTCGCACGGAATCGATCATGAAGCCGCTCTGGCTGCCGTTGGCCCTGATTGTCGCGGTATCCGCGCTGCTGCTGGCCATGGACGAGGGGACTTCGAGACACGGCACCCTGCGCCTGCCGAAAATTGCCTTGGTCCAGTTTGCGCCACAAGCCGCGCTTGACGAGGGTATGGCCGGGGTCCAAGCGGGTCTGTCCGAGCGCGGCTTCCGCGACGGCGATAACGTACAGTTCGAGCAGTTCAACGCCCAGGGTGATCTGGCGACCGCCAACGATATTGCACGCCGGGTGACCGACGGCTCCTGGGATCT
>CAZVMA010000001.1:15473-30988 GCA_964628545.1 uncultured Pseudomonadales bacterium
CCGGGTACGCCACATATTCGGGGTGGTGACGGATCCAAGCATTCTCGGTATCGGCTTCAGCGCCACCGACCCGCTTGATCATCCGCCGCACATGGCCGGGTACAGCAGCTTTGCGCCGGTGGGGGAGGTGCTTGCGTTCGCTCGCGAGATGAACCCGTCCCTGAAACGCCTGGGGCTGGTCTGGCACACCTCGGAGGCGAACTCCGAGGCCTACACGAAAAAGGCGCGCGCGCTCTGCGCGGAGCTTGGCATCGAGCTGCTGGAGGCGAATGCCGAAACGGTGACCAACGTGGCCGAAGCGGCCGCGTCACTGACCGCACGCGGTGTCGACGCCCTCCTGCTGTCCGGCGACGTGCTGGTGCTCACCGCCGTCGACCCGCTGGTTGCGGTTGCGAAGCGCGCCCGCATTCCGGTGATCAGCATGATTCCGCCCAACGTCGAAAAGGGCGTGCTGTTCGATCTGGGCGCGGACTACCGGGCGATCGGACGCGAGATCGGCCATCTGGCCGCGGATGTGCTGGGCGGGCGCGACACCGCAGCCGTGCCGCTGGAAAACCGGGTGCCAAGACAGCTGCTGCTGAATCTCGACACCCTGGCAGGGCTGGACGGCGCCTGGCGTCTGCCGCCCGATCGCGTTGCGCAGGCATCCATCGTGATCGAGGCTGGCGCGGAACGCCGTCAGCCCGAGGCGCAGTACCGCTGAATCGGAGCAGAGCATGGATATCCGGATCATTCAGACCGGGGAGCTGACCGAGGTGCACGCCGCCGGTCGGCTGGACGGCCACTGGTCGGCAACGCTCGGCAACGCGCTCGAAGAGCTGATTCGGGAGGGACGCCACCGGGTCTGCCTGCGCCTCGGCGAAGTGGAATACATCAGCTCGCTGGGCCTGCGCGTGCTGGTCACCGCCCACAAGCAGTTCCGCGGCGTGTCCGGTCAGTTCTCTGTTGCCGATGTGGCCGACAATGTCGCCCGCGTGCTGGAGCTCGCGGGGCTCAGCCAACTGCTGCTGCACGCGGACAGTACGCCGGAGGCGGCCACCGCGCTGCGTCCCGCCCGCACCTTCGCGCACAGCGGCGCACGTATCGACCTGTACGGAACCGTTGGCGCCGGCATGCAAGGCGGACTGATCGGCTCGCCCGGGTGGTTGCGCACGTTCGGCTACCAGGCCGAGGACTGCCACGCGCTGGCGATCGGCCCGGATCTGATCAGCGTCGGGCTGGGCGCATTCGGCACCGACTTCAAGCAGTGCCACACCCGCTTCGGCGAGTACCTGGCGGTGGCCGGCGCGGCGGTGACGCAGCCCGGCGATGGCTCGTACACCTGCGACAGCCTGGTCACCACCGGCGCATTCGAGCCCACGGTGCAGATGCTGTATGGACTCTGCTATCGCGGCGTCTGTTCTGCCCAGTTCCGGTTCGAGCCCGATACCGCAGCCACGATGGGGGCGGCATCAACCCGACTGCAGGCCGCTGACTCGACCCGTCCAGCAGACCTCGAAGCGGACGGCGGCATCACCCTGTCGGCGCTGGCTGAAGCGGCTCTGAAGGCCATCGACGCCCAGGCCGCGTGTATCGTGTTCATGGCCGAATCGGATGGCCTGATCGGCGCCACGCTGCGCGCATCGCCCGGTACGCTCCGCGAGGGCGTCGACCCGCTGGTGCTGCCCGACGCCCAACGCTGGTTGTCCGTCACCCACGAGCCGGCGCACGCACGCTCCACCGTGGTGGCCACCGGCGTGATCGCCCGTCCCGGCGCGCTGCCCGATGAATCCGCCGTGCTGCGTCCGCTCGGCCCGAACGGCGGCATCGAGGGTCATGTGCACGCCGCCGTGTACCGCTTTCGGCCGCTGAAACACGGGCAACTCGATCTGGCCGAAACGCTGCGGCCGCTGTTCGAACATGCGCCCGCAGACACCGTGATGCACCTGCTCGGCGACGACCGGGACGAAGGGCGCGCGCCCGCCGAAAGCCGCTTCATGCGCGGCGTCTGCTGGGTGTCGCGCATCCGATCGATACCTGCCACCAACTCGGGCAGATCGGCGGGACAACAGGAGACTGCGGCATGACCCTGCTCATTGGCGCCCTCACCATTGGCGCCATCCTCGCGCTGCTGACGCTTGGGGTGTACGTCAGCTTTCGCATCTTCGATTTCCCCGATATGACGGCCGAGGGCACCATCACGCTCGGCGCCGCCGTGGCCGCGGCCCTGTTGATCGGCGGCTTCGATCCGGTCACCGCCACCGTGCTTGCGACGCTGGGCGGCGCCGCTGCCGGCGCCCTGACCGGCGTGCTGCATACGCGGTTCAAGATCAACGCGCTGCTGTCCGGCATTCTGCTGATGACGGCCCTGTACTCCGTCAACCTGTGGATCATGGGCCGCAGCAACGTTCCGCTGTCGGGTACCGCGACCCTTGCCACGTGGATCGAGGGCCTGGCCGAGGGCGGCACCTCCGGCAACACCATGCAGGTGTGGCGCTGGACGGTTGATCTCGGCGATCTCGCTTTAGTGATTGCCAGCATGCTGTTCGCCGGGTTCGTCTGCTTGCTGCTGCATCTGTTCTTCCGCACCGAACTGGGGTCGGCCATGCGCGCCACGGGCGACAACGCGCAGATGATCCGAGCGCTCGGCGCCAGCGACGGCGCGCTGATCATCATCGGACTGGCGCTGTCGAATGGCATGATCGCGCTGTCCGGCGCGCTGCTGGCTCAATACCAGGGATTTGCCGACGTGCAGATGGGCATCGGCATGCTGGTGTGGGGACTGGCCAGCGTGATCATCGGCGAATCGATGGTGCCGACGAACAAGTTCATCTATCTGTTGATCGGCGCGATGCTGGGCTCGTTGCTGTTCCGGCTCATGGTGGCGGTGGCGCTGCGCTGGGGGCTCGACCCCAACTACCTGAAACTGATCACGGCCGTGTTCGTTTTCATCGCCCTGGTGCTGCCGGGGTTCATGGCCCGCTGGCGGGCACGGGAGCCACGTCATGCCTGAGCACGCCAACACCCTGCAGCTCGAGATCAAGGATCTACATCAATCGTTCAATCGCGGCACCGCAAACGAGGTCCGCTCGCTGCGGGGCGTGAACCTGTCGATCGAGGCCGGCTCGTTCGTGGTGGTGATTGGCACCAACGGCTCGGGCAAATCCACGCTGCTGAACGCGGTCGCTGGCTCGTTCGAAAACGACTCCGGCACCATCCGCATCGCCGGACAGGACGTCACGCGCTGGCCCGAATACCGGCGCGCGCGGTTGATCGGCCGCGTGTTCCAGAATCCGTTCAGCGGCACCGCCCCGCACCTCAGCATCGCCGAGAATCTGGCCCTGGCCGCGCGGCGCGGTCTCGGCCGCGGGCTGCGCCCGCTGCTGTCTGCCGACGTGCGCGAACGCATGCACGACGCCGTGCGCGGTCTGGGCATGAACCTGGAAGCGCGGCTGGACAACGCCATCGGCACCCTGTCCGGCGGCCAGCGACAGGCGCTAACCCTGCTGATGGCGACCTGGCGGCGGCCCGAGCTGCTGCTGCTCGACGAGCATACGGCCGCGCTTGATCCGCGCAGCGCCGATCAGGTGGTGCGCATCACCGACCGCGTGGTCGCGCGCGACGGGCTGACGGCGCTGATGGTGACCCACTCCATGCAGCAAGCCGTCACCTACGGCGACCGGCTGGTGATGATGCATCGGGGCGAGATCATCCAGGATTTTCGCGGCGCCGAAAAACGACGCCTGCGGCCGGAGGATCTGCTGGCCCGTTTCGAGGAAGTGCGGCGCGCCGACCTGCTGGATGAACCCGCTGCCGCGATGCTGCGCCGCCGCTACGTCTGAGCGGGGTTCTACCGGTGTCCGACCGGCACCACCCCTGCCGCATATTCACGCCAGGCCGCAAGGAACGCTGTCGCGCTGCGTCCGGCTAGCGCACCGGCCAGCTGGCCAGTCGCGGCCAGGGACTCGAGTTGATCCAGCAGCGCGCGGGCTGCCTCGGCGGGCAACTCGAGCCGGAACATGTCGAGCGCGGTCGGGCCGCGATGATCCGGTGGTCTCGGCAACGGCGCACCGGCCAGCGCTGTCCGCAGCGTGCTCCCGGCGCGGGCGAGCTGCCCGGACGCGACTTGCGGCGAGCCGGATTGGGCGCGGGAATCAAGCTTGATATCCGAATCGGCAAGCGCAGCCAGCGTGGTTTCGAGCAACCAACGCGACACCACATCCGGCCGGTCGCAGAGGGCGCGATAGTGCGCCCAGTCCATCGCGGCAGCGCCGTCTCGTTCCGCGATGGGCACCGCGGCACCCGATGGCAGACTCGGTGACGGCACGGTCAGGGCAATTCGAGCGTGCGACCCGTCAGGCGCTGGAAAGCCTCCTGATAGCGCGCAAGGCTGCGGCGCACCACATCGTCCGGGAGCCGCGGGCCCGGCGGCGTCTTGTCCCACTCTCCCGCCGACACCAGCGTCTCCAGATAGTTGCGCACGATCTGCTTATCGAAGCTGGGTTGCTCACCGCCGGGCTGCCACTGATCAGCCGGCCAGAAGCGGGAACTGTCGGGCGTCAGGATCTCGTCGATCAAGATGGGGTTCTGCGCCCCCGGCAGCATGCCGAACTCGAACTTGGTGTCCGCCAAAATGATGCCGCGCGTCAACGCGTAATCGCGCGCCCGGGCATAGAGCCCGAGTGTGGCATCCCGCAGAAAGGTCATGCGCTCCAGCCCGACCTGGCGCACGCCCTCCTCGAAGCTGATGTTTTCGTCGTGCCCGCTGGCCGCCTTGGTGGATGGCGTGAACAGGGGCTCAGGCAGCCGATCGCTGTTGCGCAGCCCCGCCGGCAGCGGGATGCCGCATACCGACCCCGTTGTCTGGTAGTCCTTCCAGCCGCTGCCGGTGATATAGCCGCGCGCGATGCACTCCACCGGCACCACTTCGGTTCGGCGGCACAGCATCATGCGGCCCACAAGCAGCGTGCGCTCGGCAGCCGTGAGCCCGGGCACATCCGCAGGCTCGGTCGACAGCAGGTGGTGCGCGATGCCGTCGCCCACGAAGTCGAACCAGAACTTCGAGATCTGGGTGAGGATGATGCCCTTGCCGGGCAGCCCGTTGGCCATGACCACATCGAACGCGCTGATGCGGTCGGTGGCGACGATGAGCAGGGCCTCGCTGCCATCCGCAAGCGACACGTCGTACAGATCGCGCACCTTGCCGCTGCGCCGGTTCGGCAGGCCCAGGCGGGTTGCGAGCAGAGCGTCTTGCATCAGGTGGTATTCCCGCCGTCGGCCATGTAGACAGAGCCGGTCACCCAGGAGGCATCGTCGCTGGCCAGGAACAGCATGACCTTGGCGATCTCTTCCGGCTGCCCGTAGCGCTGCATGGGGATCGACGCCTTGAGTCGCTCGTAGGTCGCCGCCGCGTTGTCGGGGCCGAAGCCCGCTTCCAGACTGCGCATCATGCGGGTCTCAACCGGCGACGGGTTGACCGTGTTCACGCGAATCTTCTGCGCGGCGCCTTCCAGCGCGGCCGAGCGCATCATGCCGATCACCGCATGTTTGCTGGTGACGTACGGCGCCACACCCGCCGCACCCTGCACACCTGCGACGGACGACGTGATGACAATACTGCCGCCACCGCGGCGCTGCATGGCCGGAAACGCCGACTTCAAGCCCAGGAACACGCCCTTGACGTTGACGGCCATGACCTGATCGAAGCGCGCTTCGTCGTACTCCGTGATCAGCCGCACGTCGCCTTCGATACCGGCGTTGGCCAGGAACACGTCGACGCCGCCGTAGCGCGCCTCTGCGGCCGCGAACATGCCCTCGTTGTCGGCCGCGCGCGTAACGTCGCCGACGAAGTAGCTGACACGGTTGCTGCCGATTTCGCGAACGGCGTCGCGCAGGGCCTCTTCGCCCACATCAACCAAAAGCACCGAAGCGCCCTCAGCCGCAAACAGCGCGCCTGCCGCGCGGCCGATACCGCCGGCGCCGCCGGTGATCACGGCCACCTTTCCCAGCAATCGATCCATGGGTGTCTCCCCTCCCCGATTGTCGTTTCCTGCGGTTTTAGCCGCCGATTTCGGCTTTAGCCGGCGATTTCGGTTTTAGCCGCCGATTTCGGCTTTAGCCGGCGAGTGCCGCCTCGAGATCCGCCAACAGGTCGGCCTCATCCTCGATGCCGACCGAAATGCGAATCAGCGAATCGGCGATGCCCATGCTGGCGCGCCGCTCGGGGCCCATCTCGTGATAAATCGTATGCGCCACCGGAATGGCGAGCGTGCGATTGTCGCCCAGGTTGCTCGACTTGACGATGACCTGCAGCCGGGCCTGAAAGTCCCAGATATCAACATCGGGGCGCAGCTCGAAGCTGAACAGGGCGCCGGGATGTCGAAACAGCGCCCGGGCGCGTTCGTGCTGCGGGTGGCTGTCCAAGCCGGGGTAGTACACGCGGCTGACCTTCGGGTGCGCAGCCAGCAGCGCGGTCATGGCGGCCGCGTTGCTGCACTGCCGCTGCTGCCGCAGGGCCAGGGTTTCCGCGCCGATGGCGATATGGTGCGCGGCTTCCGGCGCCAGCGAAGCGCCGAAATCGCGCAGGCCCTTCTTCCGAATCTGGGTAATGGCCCAGCGCGATGGCGGCCCTTTGCGATAGATATCCAGGATGTTGTCGAACTGCGACCAGTCGAAGTTGTCGAGCTCGGTCACCGCGCCGCCCAGCGCATTGCCGTGGCCGCCGATGTATTTGGTCAGGCTGTTGATTACCAGACTGGCGCCCACCGTGCGGGGCTGGAACAGGTACGGCGAGGTCATGGTGTTGTCGACCACATAAATCAGACCGCGTTCACGGCACAACGCGCCGATTTCCGCGAGCGCGGCGATCTGCGTGCGGGGGTTGGCGATGGTTTCGACAAACACCAGCCGGGTGGCGGGCGTGATCGCCGCGGCTACCGTCTCGACCGAGGTCGCGTCCACAAAAGTGACCTGCTGCCCCTGTGCGCCAAAAGTCTGGAACAGGCTGTTGGTGTTGCCGAACAGGAACGCGCTGGACACGAAGTGGTCGCCCGCGCGCAGCAGGGAAAACAACAGCGAACCGATGGCCGCCATGCCGGTGCTGAAGCAGACCGTTTGCGACCCGCCCTCCATGCGCGACAGCTTGGCCTCCAGCGCGCTGACCGTAGGATTCACCTGCCGCCCGTAGGTCATGCCCGGTTGCGTGCCCTGAAACACGGCCGCCAGCTCGCGCGCGTCGGTGTACCCATACGCCACGTTCGAGTGCACGGGTTTGTGCAGCGAGCCGTGCTCGATGGGGTCGAGCCGATCGCTGTGCACGATGCGGGTGGTAAATCCTTTCATTAGCTACTCGTGTGTCGGCGGAGGCGCGCGGTTCAGGCCTCCGACGACACCACCAGGGCGCGAAACGGATCGCGCTCAAGCAGCTCGCCGAACGAGGCCGCGTCAACCGGCGCGCTGAAGATGTAACCCTGCAGCTCACTGCAGCCCTGGGCAACCAGGTGCCGCAGCTGGACGCGATTTTCCACGCCTTCCGCAACCAGTTCCAGCTTCAGTCCGCGCGCCATGGCGACGATGGCGTCGATGATGCTGGGATCGCCGCCGGTTGCCCGGATATCGGCCACGAAGGTGCGGTCGACCTTCAGCGCATCGACCGGGAACTGGCGCAGGTAGCTCAGGCTCGAGTAGCCGGTGCCAAAGTCGTCGATGGCGATCTGCACGCCGGCGTCGCGCAGCGCACGTAGTTTCGGCAGCGCGATGTCCATGTCGCGCAGCAGCAGATTCTCGGTAATCTCAAGCTTCAGGTCCGACGGCAGCAGCCCGGCCTCCGCGACATCGCCAAGAAACTGCGGCACGAATTGTTCCAGCTCGAGCTGATGGGCCGACACGTTCACGGCCAGCCGCAGCTCGACAAAACCCCGCGCCCGCCACAGCGCCAGATCCGCCAGCGCCTGCCGCTGCACGTAGCGATCGAGCTGGGGAATCAGGCCCGTCTCGAGCGCGATCGGCAGGAAGGCGTCGGGCTCCAGCAACCCGCGCTCGGGGTGCCGCCAGCGCACCAGCGCCTCGACGCCAGTGATGCGGCCATCGCGAGTTGAGACGAAGGGCTGGTAATGAATCTCGAGCTCCCCAGCCGTCAGGCCGTTGCGCAACTCGCGCTCGAGGCTGAGGCGTGAGGACAGGTTGTGGTTCATCTCTTCCGAGAAGAACTGGTACCCGTTCTTGGCGCGCGCCTTGACGTGATACATGGCGATGTCGGCGCTCTGGATCAGAGCTTCCTCGGTGAGCCCGGACTCCGGGTAGACCGCGATGCCGATGCTGGCGCCCACGTACAGCTCGTGGTCGTCGATCTTGAACGGCCGCTGCAGCTGATCCAGCACCTTGCCCGCGATCAGGCCGGCATCTTCGCGGCTGCGGATGTCGGGCAGCAGCAGGGTGAACTCGTCGCCGCCGAAGCGGGCCAGGGTGTCGCCCGCCCGCAGGCTGCCCTCCAGCCGCGCCGCTACCGCCTGCAGCAGCCGGTCGCCGATGGAGTGGCCCAGCGTGTCGTTGACGACCTTGAACCGGTCGAGATCCAGAAACAGCACCGCCAACCGCCGGCCGCTGCGTGCGGCCTGGGTAATGGCCAGCGAGAGACGATCTTTCAGCAGCGCGCGATTCGGCAGGTGCGTCAGCAGGTCGTGGTAAGCCTGAAAGTTAATGACCTCCTCGGCTTCCTTGCGCGCGGTGATATCGCGCGCCGCGCCGTAGCTGCCGAGGAATCCTTCCGGATTGCGCTCGTTCGGATCGGCATAGATGCCCTGCGAGGTGATCTCGACCCAGATCATGTGCGCGCGCGCGTTACGCAAATCTTCGCGCATCGAGCGGCGACGCAGCCGCACCTCGAACTGCGCGCAGGCGCGTTTGCCGGTGCGGCGCTCGACGAACTGATCCCGGGCCGACTGCACGTGCGGGCCGTCCACCAGCTCATAGAAGTAACGACCGATCAACTCCTCGCGGCGGTAGCCGAGCATGGGCTCGACGCGCTCGTTAACAAACGTAATGCGGCCTTCCGGATCCAATATGTAGACCAGGTCGGGGGAGCTGTTGACGATGAACCGGTGCAGGGCCTCCGAGTCGCGCAGCCGCGCCTCCATGGACCGGTTGTCGAGCTCGAGCCGCCGCTGACGCAGCGCGGTTTCCAGAGTGGCCACCAACTCGCGCGGGTCGTAGGGTTTGCGCACGTAACCGAATGCGCCGCAGCGCAGCGCGTGCTGCACACTTTCGAACGAGTTCTCGCCGCTGACCACGATGATCTTCGCGTCGAGGTTCTGCGCGGCCGCGTGCTCCAGGATCTGCTGGCCGCTGAGATCGTCCATCACCAGATCGAGCAGCACGATGTCGAACTGGCCCGGTAATCCCCTGCACCAGCGCCTCGGACAGCTGCTGCGTCATGTGCTCCGTCGTGTTCTGAGTCATGTGCGGCTTCTGGGGCTCCCGGCGGGCGCGAAACGCGCGCACGCTGCTGTGCCGGCATTGTGGCTCAACCGGAGGACGCGTGCACGAACGGACGCGGCCACAGGTCGTAGACCCGCGACAACACGGACAGCGCCAGCGCGTGGCGCAGTTCGCCCTGCTGCACCGCGCGGCGGATCTCGGCCTCGGTCATCAGCTCGACCTTGATCGCTTCGCCGCCTGACAGCGCCTGCCCGTGGGTCGGCACCACGCCAGTGGCCAGGAAGTGATGGCAGAGGTGATCGTGAAATGCCGGGTTGGGCTC
Source organism: uncultured Pseudomonadales bacterium (assembly GCA_964628545.1). Lineage (GTDB taxonomy): Bacteria > Pseudomonadota > Gammaproteobacteria > Pseudomonadales > Azotimanducaceae > UBA7803. The sequence continues at coordinate 25,210 of CAZVMA010000001.1, forward strand.
TACCGCGCCGAGGTAGGTCCAGTTGCCGCCCGTGTAGCCGGTTTCTTCGCGCAGCTCGCGCTGCGCAGCCGCGAGCGGGGCTTCACCCGGATCGACCATGCCGCCAGGGGTTTCCAGCGTGTTGTAGCCCACCCCGAACCGGTACTGCCGAACCATGACCGACCGTCCGTCCGCGGTCAGCGCCACCAGATTCACCCAGTCGACCGACTCCAGTACCAGTCGACGCAGCACCTTGCCGCTGACCGGATGCTGGCAGAAGTCGTAGCGCGCCTGAAACAGGATCAGGTTCGGACCCTCGGCCCGATCGACCACCGTCCATTCGAGATCGGGATGAGTCAGATCCAGCATTGCGCTGTCGGATTCGCCCGGGGTCGCCCCTGGGTCACTCGCGCGCATGGTCTTCACCTGGGTCGGGTCGTCCGCGGGCATAACCGGTCAGCTCCATGTAGCCGGCGCCAACGGGGCGCCCTTCCGCATCGAGCACGCGCACCAGGCCTTCCCAGTAGGTGATCAACGTATCCATGCGTTGATCATCCAGCACCGCCACGATGGTGAGATGTTCCACACCCAACGGTCGCGTGCGCGTGAGACGCCAGGCGACCGGCCATTCCACACCGGCTTCATCGCGCCAGTAGCGCAGCGGCATCAGCTCGAAATCGTTCAGCCCAAGCGGCACGGCGCGCCCGTCCCGCGCAATCGCGGTACCGTGATCGTGCGGATCACGGGCGCCGTCACCTCGGCGCAGGCGAAATGCCATGAGCTCTTCACCGTTGTCGAGATGGAGCCCGAACCAGTCCCAGCCGATCTGGTCGGGCCCGAGCACGCTGGTGCTCCATTCGCGATCGAACCAGCCCCGGCCCTGCACGCTGCGGGTCGTACCGTCGAGGGAAACGGTGCCGGAGACGGCGAATCGAGGCACGGAAAAATAGTAGGACGCCTGCCCCGGGCCCTTGCGGCTCAGGCCTGCATCACCCTGCAAAACCGGCGGCTTGTCGGCGACCAGATCGAGTTCAACCACGACGCGCTCGGTGCGCGCGCGCAGCGTCCACGGCGATGCGAGCGCAGGGACAAGGGGCGTCACGGCCTGGTCCGAGGACTGGCTCGTATCCCGCTGGGTCATGCCAGGCTCGATACCGGGCGCAGGCGTCTCGGCCAGGTGCCAGCCATCCAGCCACACCGAAAACGGCTGCGCCGTGGCACCCGCCAACGCGGGGTGACCGCGCGCGATGCGCTCGGCCGCCACGTGGCGACCGGTGGCGCCGTCCGTCACCGCAAGATGCCCAAGCCAGGCGTCCTCAATGCGCCACGGATTCGGCTTTGCCTGACGCTCGCCCGGGGGCACCAGCGCCTGCCGAAATACCGTGAACTGCACGCCGACCGGGCGGCCATCGCTATCGGTTAGATTCAGCGTCAGATACCACCACTCGCTGCGGTAGTCGGGATGCGGCCCGAGATCGTCCGGAAAGCGGAAGCTGCGCTCCCGATCCGCCCGCGCGAAACCCTGCGCCTCGGCGTCCCCAAGCACCTGCTCCAGCTGCAGGCCCCCTGCGCGTAGCGGCAGTGCGACCAGGATCAGCAGGCTTACGGACAGCGCTAAGCTCGCGATCGAGGTTGCTTGTGCGGATGTCGGGAATTCACGCATCGATATCCCCGGTACCCTGTTCCGGCGGTGCGGGCAGCAGCGCCGCCAGCAGCGTAGCGCCCATTCCAAGCAGCACCGGCTCGAACCACGCGCGACCGGCGAGCGCCAGCTCGATGGTCCAGCCGAAGGCCCGCGGATTGACGACGGCGCACAGGACCCAAGCCATGACGGCGCCCAGCGGCATGGCGATCAGGGCCGCCATACCAGCCACCAGCAACGCCCTGACGAGACCCACCCAGCGGGTTTCCGCACGACTCGCGCCAACCGCGACCAGCAGTCGGCGCGCCGGCTCGGCCCGCAGGCGCAGCGCAAGGATTGCGTTGTAGACCCCCACCCCCGCCACCACCAGCGCGAGCAGCGTCAACGCTCGGGTGAGCACAAACGTCTGATCAAAGATCTGCAGCGCGCGCGCGCGAACCGCCGACGGCGACCGGATCACGAGGCCAGGCACCGCTCGCCCAAGCTGCTGGGCCAGCTGATCGGTCGGCGATGTCTCATCCGCGACCGCAGCGCCCCCACAATCGCCCGGCTGCCGGAACAGCACCAGTTGACTCCAAGCGGGCGCAGCGTGACCCGGCAGCGCGCGCAGATCCAGCGCCAGCCCGGGCTCGCTATCACCAAAGCCCGGGTAGACGTGGACGATTCGAAGCTGAGTACCGGCCACCTGTAGTGGGTCACCAATCGTGACCGCAAGCTGCCGCGCCAAGCGCTCGTTGATGATTACGGCATCCGGCGCCAGCGCGCCCCGATACCCGTACCGCCGGGTCGCTTCGGCACCAAAACGCGCGTAGGTGGCGCGTACCGGCACACCCCCCGGGGTATCGGTGCGTGCCACTCGCACACGCACGGTGCCGCTCGGCATCTGCCGCCAATCGGGGCAGGCCGCGCGCAGCCACCGCATCGCCGCAGCCACCGGCTGGGGAGCCCCTTCCAGATACAGGTCGCCGGCGAGGCGGGCATCGAGCATGCGGGTGAAATCGCTGCGCAGGCTCTCGATCATGACGCCAACGCCGATCGCGGTTGCCATTGCCAGCGCCAGCGCCGACACGGCCACCGCGACCACCCGGGGCTGGTCCAGCGCTTCGCGCATGCCGACCCGCAGCAGCAGCGCGGCACGGCTGTCGACGCGAGCCAGCGGGCACCGCACTCTGGCGCGGCCGAGCGCCAGCAGGGGCGCAACCAGAACCAGCATGACGATGGTGGCGGCGAGAATGGCCGCGAATCCGCCCGCAAGGCCCCAGTCATCGCGGGTGCTGCCCTGCCAGAAGACCACTAGCGCGAGCATCAATACGCCGATGCGGGCGAGGCCGCTGCCCGCTGGCAACCACCGCACCAGCTCGCGCCAACGCAAGACCCGGGCCTGCGTGTGCTGGGCGGGCTGCGCGGTCGATTGCATCCGGGGCGACCGGACCTGGAGCGCGGCGACCATGCCGGCCACCAGCGCCACGCCCAGACCCGAGATCAGCGCCTTCAGCCCGCTGGCCGCATCCGCAGGCTGCACGCTGACGTCGGACGACGGCGCAATGACGCCAATCAGGCCGCGCGCCAACCCGACGCCGCCGAAACCACCGGCAATCGATGCCACGGCCCCCAGTGCCGCCACCGCAATCACAAACGCGAGCACGCGCTGCCAGGTTGCCACACCTAGGGCATCCAGATGCAGGAAGACCACGCGCTGGCGCTCGGCCCAGATCAGCGCCACCTGCTGAATCAGGAACCAGGACACCAGCAGGGCCAACATGCCGAGCGCGCCGACGTTGAACAGGATGGCGCGACCAAATGCAGCCGCCGGCAGCTCCTCCAGCACCGCCCGCACGGCAAACGCCGCGTGCCCCGGGGGCAGCTGCAGCGCCGGCGCGGGCCAGCCTGCCGTGATGCCGGGCATCAGCCGTTCAAGCCTGTTGCGCCAGCTGTCCGGTGCCGCTGCATCCCGGACCACAACTACCCAGTCGACCACGTCCGGGCTCTTGTTGAGCCAGCGTTGCGCGGTTGCGATATCAGTGAATACCGTAGCCGTGCCTCCCGCCGCCACCAGACCGGCAACCCGGTACGGGGCGCCATCGACCTTGAAGTCGGCACCCGCCGTTATCCCCATGGCGGGATCGACCAGCACGGCAGTGGCCAGCAGCGCGTCCGCCAGCGCGGCTTCCGTCCGCGTGCTTGGACCCGGCTCCCGAACCGGTGCGTCGGTCTCCGAACGGGTGTCCGGGCCTGGCCCCGTGTCTGGCCCCGTGTCTGGCCCCGTGTCTGGCCCCGTGTCTGGCCCCGTGCCCGGAACGGTGAGCGTGTCAGGATGCGCCAGCCAGTCGACGCCTATCACCTCAGTCTGACGCCCGCCAATCTCGCGACGACCCTCGACGATGGGCACCAGACCCCGCACATCCGGCAGCGCACCGGCGCGCCATGCTGCGCGCAGCGCGAAATAGGCTTCCGCCGAAGCATCGGGATGGGTCAATACATGACTTGCGCCGGCCAGATGTGGCGGGCGGGTCGATTCGAGCGATGCGGCAACGGCAACGCTGATCACGTGCACGGCTACAATCGATGCCACGGCCAGGGTGGTTCCCAGCAAGGCGGTTAGGGCGCTCGCCGGCGCGCGGCGCAGGAAGCGCCACTGAGCGCGCAGCAGCAGAGGCAGCGCGTGCGCCACCCGTCAGAGCCGCACAGTGCGATCGGCCCGCGCCGCCACCGCCGGATCGTGGGTCGCGATCAGCAGACAGGCGCCGAGCGCGCGTACCTCCTGCCACAGAAGCTCGACCACCCGCGCGCCGTTCTCGGCATCGAGATTGCCCGTGGGTTCATCAGCGAGAACGACGCGCGGCGCGTGCGCCAGGGCCCGCGCGATCGCGACGCGCTGCCGTTCCCCGCCGGAAAGCGCGTCCGGGAAGGCTGCCAGGCGCGCACCGAGCCCCAGCGTCTCGAGCCGCGCCAGCGCAGCCTCTGCGCTCGCTTGCCGACCGGTGAGGGCCAGCGGCAGCAGCACGTTTTCGCGCACTGTCAGGGTCGGTACCAGGTTGAAAAACTGGAACACATAGCCGATCCGCTCACGCCGGACGCGCGTGCGCCGCGACTCCGGCAGCAGCGCCAAATCGATTCTGCCGCTGGCAGTGTCAATCCACACCGCGCCGCTGTCCGGAACGGCAAGGCCGGCGCACAGCTGCAGCACCGTGGTTTTACCGGAGCCGCTGGGGCCGCACAGCGCGACGGTCTCACCGGGCGCCACCGCAAGAGAAAAGCGGCCAAGCACATCCCGACGGCCATGGCCGTCGGTATACGATTTGCTAACTTGGTCGAGGACAATGAGGGGCGCCATCACCGACGGTCAGCGCAGCGTGTGCATGCCCTGCTGGCGCAGGGCATCGGTGAGCGGCGGCAGATGCTGCTCTGCCAGCACAGCACCGAACAGGGCGTCCACGGACGCGTGCGCGGTCAGACTCTGCAGCGTGACGATGGTCGGCGCGATCATGCGCCACTGCCCTGCTTCATGAGCGCGCAAGGCATCGACCGGACGCACCCATTCCTCGCCGGCGGTCTCCCAGTGATGCGCCAGAGTGTCTTGCCCCGCCGGCATGCGAGCCAGGAAAAACCGGGTATCGAAACGGCGCGGCGCCTGTTCCGGCGTGATCCAGTGGCTGAAATAGGCAACATCGCGCCCCGCCAGGCGCAGACCCTCTCGCGCACACAGGGTAACCAGGTCAAGCCCGCCGTCGATCAGCGCCTGCCGATAACCGGAAAAGCGGGCACCCTCGTCGTCGGCCGGAAGCGTCAGGTGTGCGCCTTCGCGCGTGGCCAGCAGCACGCCGCACTCTTCGAAACATTCGCGAATCGCCGCCACCCAATAGCGAATGCCGCCGTTGACGCCGAGCAGGCTGTTCGCCGTGCGCTCATCAATGCCGTCCACAAGCTCGGGCACGTGGTCGGCAAGATCAAGCTTGCCGCCCGGAAAGACGTGCAGATCGGGGAAGTCCACGCCGCCTGGCCGCTTCAGCATGAACACCTCGTGACCGTGCGGCCGATCGCGCACCAGAAGCAGCGAGGCCGCCATGCGGATATTGTCGCGGACGAGCGGTTCCAGCAGTGGCGGGTCAGCCACAGCGGTAGCGGCGGTCGAGCCGCCAGAGAAGGTTGAGCGGGTCA
>CAZVMA010000001.1:30998-33322 GCA_964628545.1 uncultured Pseudomonadales bacterium
CAGCCGCGGCTTGTTGGGGGCGCGAACGCCGCGTAGATTCGACATACCCGCCGTAGCCAAACCAACCGGAGCAGAGCTGAGCGCTGACCAGCTCGACTCGCACGGGGCTGCCGCAGGGGCTGCTGGGGAGGCTGACGGTGACCGAGAAATACTACAAGTACCTGGTGCGTCTGCCCACGGATCTGCGCGATCAACTGGCCGACTCCGCGGCACGCTACCATCGCAGCCTGAACTCCGACATGGTCGCCCGTCTGCAGCAATCATTCGGTCAGAGCGTGCCTGAGGAACGTCCGGTGTCCCTGCTATCGCACAGCAACGGCCTGCCCAGCGTCATCGGCGCGCTGAACCGCGACCTGTCCACCGACGAGATCAATCTGCTGCGACGGTTCCGCGGACTCTCGCCCGCGAGACGCGCAGCACTGCTGGACCTGCTGTCATGAGCCGCGCCACCAGCAACCGCGCACCAAGACTTGGCCCGTACTTTCACCCCACGACATTTTGCGTCATCGACGACAACGAGCGCTTCCTGCGCAGCCTGGAACTGGATCTGCCGCCCCAAATCGCGTTGCGCACCTTCGCGCACCCAGAGCCCGCGCTCGACTACGTCAATCGACACACTACGCCGGCGCCGCTCGCCGAGCGCGCGATGACGCTTGTGCGCGATGGCGCGAGTGCACGCACGCTGCATTTCGATCTCGACCTGATCGCTGCCGAACTGGCGAACCCCGCCCGGTTCGAGCGCATTTCGGTCGTGCTGGTCGACTACGCCATGCCGTTTCTCAACGGCATCGAATTCTTCGAGCGCATGACCGACCCGTTCGTGCGGCGCGCCATGCTGACGGGCGTGGCCGATGAACGGGTGGCGGTCGATCTGTTCAACCGGGGCATCATCCACAACTTCCTGCAAAAGCAGCGGGCGCAGGATCTCGACGCCATGGTCGACTACGCGCTGGAGATGGAGAGCGAGTATTTTCGTCAATCGCTCGCGCGGCTGCGCCACGCGCTCGACGCCGGACCCAACAGCCTGCTCTCCGACAGCGCAGTTGCGGCCCACGTGCATGGGCTGATGCAAAGCGAGGAACTGGTCGAGTACTACCTGGTCGACGAGCCGCCCGGCTTCGTCATGCTGCGCGGCGACGGCTCGGTCGTGCGGCTGATTCTGTGTGACCCGGACGAGCGCGCGCGCCAGATCGCCTTTGCCGAAACCCACGGTGCGCCCGAGCCGATCCGGCGCGGGCTCCAGGAGGGCCGCCTGGTCGGCTCCTTCGGGTCTGACTCGCCGCTGCACTACCACGGGGAAGAGACTTACCCGTGGGAGGACTACCTGGTGCCCGCGCAACCCGTGGCGGGCTCGAACCTCTGGATCGCCGGTCTGCAGCGAGACCCGCCCATGGACATCGATTTCGACCCTGCCGCCTACTCCTACGACGCCTATCTCAAGCGCCTGCGGCTGGCTTAACTAGACAGCCCATAGCGCTGCGCCAGGGCGTCGGCATGTGCATCCAGCGCCGCCAGCACGCCTGCGGCCCTCGGGTTCGCGGCCGGCGTCCCCGGCGCCGCTGCCGGCAGCTCAGCCCGCAAGGCGGCGATCCGCGCGCGGAACCCCGCCAGGCCGAGCCATGGACCATCTTGCATCAACTTGTCGCGCACGAACTCGCGCCAATCGGCCTGTTCAGCTTCCGAAAGCAGATGCCCAAAGCTGCGCGCCTTCAGCCGGACCGCCAGCTCACGCAGACGTCGATCGCGAAAATCCATTTCCTGCCACGTGTCGGCCGCCAGCGCCTGCTGCAGGACGCGCGTGCGCGAACGGTCGGCATCTTCCAGAAACGCGTCGTACAGGGCCGCCTCGGGATCGGTGGCCTTGGGGTGTGGGGCGCGCGCGGCGAACACGCGCAGGATCTTTTGCGCAATATCCGGGCGTCGCAGGCGTCGCGCGCGCTCCTCGGCATCGCGCTTGGTGCATCCGAGCAGCGTCCAGTGTTCTGCATTCAGCACATCGATGGGCGCCACGAACGGGCACCGGTTGATGCGCACTTCCTTCAGCGGCGGCCGAGCGGGATTATCCTTGAGGTACAGCTCGGTGCGGATGCGGTCTTCGGGCCATTCCAGCAGGCCGTCGATATCCTGACTGACATCCACCACCACGATGGCGTTGCTGTTGGTGGGGTGACGACCGATCGAGACCACCGGCGCGATGCCGCGCCGGGCACGGCCATACATGCCTGACACGTGAACACACAGGCGTGCGCCCGGCGGCTCGAGCAGCCCGCGGATCTGGCGCCGGTCGCGCAGGCCCAGGTAGTAGTCGAACAGTTTCGGCTGCG
>CAZVMA010000002.1:0-718 GCA_964628545.1 uncultured Pseudomonadales bacterium
ATTGAGGGCTGGACGGATTCGCTGGCGACCGCAACCCGCCTAATCGACGAGGCCGGTCTCGGATTGGCGCCGGGCGCGGCCTTCGGGCCAGCCGGCGAGGGCTGGCTACGCTGGTGCTTCGCCTCGACGCCTGAGCGGCTGGACGCGGGTATCGCGCGCCTCGCCGACTGGCTGGCCAAGCAAGGCTCGAAGCGAGCTTGACCATCTTGAGAGGCAGCCTGTTGCCACCGGGCAGCGGAGCCAACAGGACAGCGGCATAGCCAAAGCGCAAAATGCCGAAACCGAAACAGGGAGACCCCGACATGACGTTAGGCCATGCCCAAAGCAGACCACCGGTTCGCGCCCGCAGGAGGGCTCTTCTCGCGACCAGTCTCGCCCTGTTCTCCCTGTCGAATACCAGCGGCGTGCCGGCGGCCGAGAGTCCGACGGCGATCCCGACAACAGCAGGCACCGTCGTTCCGGCACCGCCGTCCGATCCGCAGGACGCCGAAACCCTGGCCCACTTTCAGGCGTTGGTGCGCATGGACACAACCGATCCGCCGGGCGGAGAGCTTCCCGCCGCCGACTACCTTCTGCGCATCCTGACCGAAGCGGGCATTGACGCCCGCAAAGTCGCGCTGGAAGCGCATCGTCCGAACGTCATCGCGCGGCTGCCGGGCAACGGCAGCCGTCGTCCGCTGCTGATTATGGCGCACACGGACACGGTCAATGTCGACCC
>CAZVMA010000002.1:728-27366 GCA_964628545.1 uncultured Pseudomonadales bacterium
ATCTACGGCCGGGGCACCGTGGACGACAAGGACAACGTAGTCGCTGCTCTGATGACCATGCTGTGGCTGAAACGCGAACAGGTGGCGCTCGACCGCGACGTGATTTTTCTCGCCGAATCCGGCGAGGAAGGCACTACGCGCGTCGGCATCCAGTACGTGGTCGAGCAGCATTTTAATCAGGTCGACGCCGAGTACTGTCTGGCCGAGGGTGGCGGCGTAACGCGCCAGAACGGCAAGGTCACCTTCGCATCCGTGCAGACAATGGAAAAGAGTCCCCGGGCCATCGAACTGATCGCCCGCGGGCCCGCGGGACACGGTTCGGTACCGCTTGAGCAGAACGCGGTGGTGCACTTGTCAGCGGCAATTGCCAGGGTGGCCGAATGGCGCATTCCGATACGCCTGAACGAGACCACCCGTTCCTATTTCGAGCGACTCGCAGCGATCTCGCCACCAGAGGCCGCCGCTCGCTACCGCGATATCCTGCACCCGGACCCTGCGGTTCAATCGCGCGCCGACGAGTATTTCCGCAAGCATGAGCCCCGCCACGCCTCATCCGTGCGCTCGTCGATCACCCCCACAATCGTGAACGGCGGGTACCGGGTGAACGTCATTCCTTCGGAAGCCACCGCTACGCTCGATACGCGGCTTGCACCCGGCGAAGACCCCGAAGCATTCCTGGAACAGGTGCGCGCCATCATCAACGACCCCGCAATCGAGGTGCGTTGGGCGCCTCGTGACGTTCGTCCACGCGGCGTGTCCAGCATCGAAACCGAGGCCTTCGCCGCTCTCGAAGCGACCCTGCGCGCGCACTACGAAGCGCCGACGCTGCCCACCATGAGCACCGGCGCCACCGACATGGCGTATCTGCGCGCGCGCGGCATCCAGTGTTACGGCATCGGGCCGGCTATCGACGTGGAGGACGGCGTCAAGGGCTTTGGCGCCCACAGCGACCAGGAGCGCATTCTGGAGCAGGAGCTGTATCGCTTCGTGCGCTTTCACTACGATGCCGTGCTGGCCATTGCCGGCACCGGCCAGACCGACGGCGACGCGGCGCGACGGTCGGCGGCGCCGTAACTGCTCAAGGCGCCGCAAGGCGCCGGTTAGACGGCCTCGGCCTGCAGGGTCGCCTGCACGGCCGGCCGTGCCAGCATGCGGGCATGATGTTCGGCGACGCGTGGGTAGCGTGCCAAATCCAAACGGTGCAGCGGCAGCCACTGCGTGAGCGTGAACAGGTAAACATCCGCAACCGAGTACCCCTGACCCAGCACCCAGGGGCCTTCCAGAAACTCGTTCTCGATCAGCTGGAAACAGCCGTCGACTACGCTCGGCGCCTTGCGCCGCAGCTCGGCCTGCGCCGCCGGATCGTCGGCCCACCGCTCGGCTCGCCGCAGATGGGCGTGGGCGACGTGCACGGTAGCGCAGAGATAAATGTTGAACGACTGCATGCGCGCGAACAGGAACGGATCGTCGAGCGGCGCGAGGCGCGCCTCCGGGTGCGTCTGGGCAACATACGCGAGAATGGCCGGGTTCTCGGTGATGATGCCGCGATCGGTAGCGAGGGCCGGCACCCGGCCTTTGGGATTGATGCGCAGATACTCGGCGCTACGCTGCTCCGAGACCGAGAAGTCCACGGCGCGCAGCTCGAATCGGGCGTTGGCTTCGCGCAAGGCCAAATGCGACGCTCGGGAGCAGGCGCCCGGTGTGTAGTACAGAATGAGCACGGTACACTCTCGCACGGAGGGCCGACGGCCCGACGCCGCAGGATACCCGCCTCATGACCAACCTCATACACCGCCAGGGGCACGGACCGGCGCAGCCGATGGCGCCGAGGAAGTTCGTCGATCCGTTCACAACACTGGATGGACAAACCCGGGCGGCGGTCGATCTGGTGCGCCTCGAGACGCTGTGGTTCAACACCGGTACGCTCTGCAACCTGACCTGCCAGACCTGCTACATCGAGTCCAGTCCCCGCAATGATCGGCTGACCTGGATCACGCCGGACGAGGTGGCCCGCTTCCTGGACGAGGCCGAGGCGCTGGCAGAACCACCACGCATGATTGGCTTCACCGGCGGCGAGCCGTTCATGAACCCGGGCTTTCTTGACATGCTTGCCGACGCGCTTGAGCGCGGGTTCGACGTGCTGGTGCTGACCAACGCCATGCGCCCGATGATGAAATGCGGGGACGGTTTTGCCGCACTTCATGCGCGCTATCCCGAGCGGATCACCGTCCGGGTATCGATCGATCACTATCAGCAAGCCGAGCATGAATCTGAACGCGGTCGCCGCGCGTGGGCCCCGCTGCTGCGCGGCCTTAAGTGGCTGAACCAGCTGGGTGTGCGGCTGCATGTTGCGGGACGGACCCGCTGGCAGGAGTCAGAGCTCGAGCTGCGGCGCGGCTACTCCGCGCTGTTCCGGCAGCTTGGGCTCGCCATTGATGCCGACGACCCGTCCGTGCTGGTGCTGTTCCCGGAAATGGACCTGAACGTCGAGGTACCGGAGATCACCACAGCCTGCTGGGGCATTCTGGGTGTAGCGCCGGAGAGCGTCATGTGCGCGAAGACGCGCATGGTGGTCAAACGCCAGGGCAATCCGGCACCGGTTGTGCTGGCCTGCACGCTGATCGCCTACGACGAGCGTTTCGAGCTCGGCCCCACGCTGGCAGAAGCCGCCCGAAGGGTACCGCTCAATCATCCGCACTGCGCGCGCTTCTGCGTGCTGGGCGGCGGTAGCTGCAGCTGATGCGCGCGACGCTCGCGCCTACCGCGCTGCCACCACGATCAGCACGCCGCCCGCTCATTCACTCCGCTTTGATGTTTCTTGGCGGCGCCTGGCTCGGTCTGTCTATCACTGCGATCGCGGCCGACCCGCAGTTGTCCCCCCCGGCCGTGACGCGCGACGCGCCCGCGTCCCACCCGGCCGGGGCACAAAATGAGCGCCCGAATATTGTTCTGATCCTCGTCGACGACGCGGCGCTGATGGATTTCGGCACCTACGGCGGCGAGGCCCGCACGCCCAATATCGACGCCATCGCGGCAGCTGGCACCTGGTTCACGCATTACCGAACCTCGCCGCTTTGCTCGCCATCGCGGGCGATGCTGCTGACGGGGCTGGATGCGCACGCGGCCGGCGTGTCGACGATCCCGGAGGTGATGCCCAGCGAGCACCGCGGACAGCCCGGCTATGGCACCGCCCTTGCGCCCGGGGTCGCAACCGTGGCCACCCGTTTGGCCGCCGCGGGTTACCGCACCTACATGACCGGCAAGTGGCATCTCGGTCACGGTCCCGGCGAGCTGCCCGCCGATCACGGCTTCGAGCGCTCGTTCGCCCTTGATGCATCCGGGGCCGATAACTTCCGGCAGCAGTCCTACATGCCCTATTACCGGACGGCAGACTGGTTCGACGGACGCGAGCCGACCGAGCTGCCGGACGACTTCTATTCGTCCCGGTTTCTGATCGATCGCATGATCGATTACGTGGGCACCGGCGCCGACGATCGCCCTTTCTTCGCCTATGTTGCCTTTCAGGCCGTGCACATTCCCTTGCAGGCTCCGCCCCACCTGCGCGACCGCTATCGCGACGTTTATGCGGTGGGTTGGGATGTCTTGCGCCAGCAGCGCATTCAGCGCGCGAAGGATCTCGGACTTGTGCCGGCTGATGCCGACACCATGCCGAGGCCGGCGACGCTGCGCGCATGGGACACGCTTGACCCCGATGCGCAGGCGTTCGCCGCGCAGAGCATGGCGGTAAACGCGGGCATGCTGGACGCGATGGACGAGCACGTGGGGCGTCTTGTGCAACACCTGCGCGCAATCGGCGAGCTGGATCGCACGGTGTTCTTCATCACCTCCGATAACGGCCCGGAGCCGAGCGATCCCACGGCGGCGGCCGGCATGTCGACCTGGCTGCGCGTGAACGGCTATCGACGCGATCTGGCCACGCTGGGCGAGCGCGACAGCTACGCGTTCATCGGCCCAGAGTGGGCCTGGGCCGCAGCGGCGCCGAGCCACCTGTTCAAGTTTCAAACCACCGAAGGCGGACTGCGGGCGCCATTGATCGTGGCCGGGCCCGGCGTGCGCCCCTCGGCGCGCGCGGACGCGCCGGCGTTTGTGTCCGACATCACCCCCACGGTGCTGGAGCTGGCGGGGTTGTCGCCGCCAGAGCCACCTGCATCCTTGCCCCGTCAGTCCGATGCGCAGGGCCTGGATCTGCGCGGTCGATCGCTGCTGCCGGTCCTGCGGGGTGACAAAGACACGGTACGCGGACCGGGGGATCCCTTCGGTTTCGAGATTTCCGGCAATGCGGCGCTGTATCTCGGCCCCTGGAAACTGGTGCGCAATCTGCCGCCCTGGGATGACGGCAGCTGGCGGCTTTACCACCTGAGCAGCGATCCGGGCGAGACCCGGGATCGCGCACGCAGCGACCCGGATGCCCGCGCGGTGCTGGAGGCTGCATGGCAGCGTTACGCCGAGGCGGCCGCCGTGCTGCCGCTGCCGGCGGATTACCAGATGCAGCGGCAGATCGTCTGGAACACATTGCGCCGGCAGTGGGCGCTGTATCCCGGCTTGATGATCGGGGCGGGGCTGGTCGGCTTGGGTCTCGCGGCTCTTGCGGCGAGGCACGCGCGCCGATGGCGCCAGCGTCGCGCGGCCGGCAACTCGCCGCCCCCGGGCCTGTAAACAGGCGCGCCCGGACTCCTCGACCCTACTTGATGAATAGCGCGTTCGGCGGGCTGCCGGTGCCGCCAGCTATGTTCAGGGGCGCCGACACAAACAAGCCTTCGTATACCCCGTCGGCGGCACAGTCAGCGGCCAGCTGGGTGGTCTGGAACATTTCGCCGATCGCCATACCGAACCGGCCGATGATCCAGTGGTGCAGAAAACCCTCGGGGTCAACGAAGTTGGGCGGCGGCCACATCTCAAGCGCCGGATTGTCTGAGCACAGCGCTGCCGGGTGGTGATCAAAAATCCACTCCGCCATGGCTTCGCTGCAAACGAGGCCGGGCGTGCGCAGGTTGGCCGTCACCGCCATCTCGGCGCGCTTGCGCGCCGGCTGCTGCTCGTACCAGTCGATCCAGCCCAGATGGATGATCCAAACGTCGCCCGGCTGCAGGTTGACGCCTTGCGCGCGCACCGTGCCCTCGAGATCGGCCACAGTCACCGGGTCACTGGCGTCACAATCGATCGGACGCCCCTCGGCCGCGCGCCAGCGCGCGACGTCCAGCATCACGCCACGGCCGGCGATACCCCGTCGAGCCCAGTGATCGATGCCCAGACGGTTGTCGTGCGGGTGCTCGCGCAGCTCGGCATTTTGTACGCCACCCCAGAAACCGTGCTCGAAGTCGCCCACGTGGGTCAGACCATCCCACTGGCTTGAGGCCTGGGTGAAGAAGTTATCCAGGCAATCATCGCCGTGGTGGCCGATCGGGATGTCGCGAAAAACCGTGTGGCGGAACTTCCCGCGCCCGAACAGCGGCGGATTGGGTTTTTCCTGCTCCCAATTCATGGCGAACACCGCGCCGCGCCGCACCAGCTGCGCCGCGGCCACGACCACTTCCGGCGTCTGCAGGTTGAACATGCCGACGTTGTCGTTCGGGCCGAACAGCCCCCAGGCTGTCTTCGGCGGGTTGCCGGGTACGGCCGGCAGTTCGCGGTAGCGTGGCAGGCGGGTAGGCGCAGTCATGGGCAATCTCCGGATCGGGTATGGTTGGGGTTCGTACCTGCCGAGGGTAGCGCTGCCGGCAACCGAATCCCATCGTTGAAACGGTCGGTTGGCAGACTCGCCGACACAGGCGTAACGCCCGAGGGCACCAACGATGCATTGCCGCGGACATGCCGATCGACTCGCGCTCGCGCGATGCCGGCCGCCACGGGCGAAGGTTTACGCCAGGTCGAACTCGCCCAGCGCCTGCAGGATGTCTGCCTCAACCACCGGCTTGCGCAACAGGCGATACGGGTGTTGGACGTTGTGCAATCGGCGCATGGTGCCGATATCCGAACTGCCTGTCACGAAGATGAACGGACGTTCACACGTCTCGCGGATGCGGATGAACAGATCGATGCCGTCCGTCTCGCGATCACCCAGGCCGATGTCGCAAAAGATTGCCTGATAGCGATTGAAGTCTGCGATCTTCAGGACTTCACTCGGCGAATCGCAACAATCCACACTGTATCCGGCACGCACCAGGGTCTGCTCCATGAACAGCTGGATGATGACCTCATCTTCGATAACCAGTATTTCTTTCAATTTGGCAATGCGAGTAGAACCGATATGAGGCCGGCGTTGGGATTACCGACCGGGGCGCCCCCAAACGGTGGAACACGCCGGCCTGTCCGCCTCAGCCCGAGGGCATGCCGGCCGCCGGGGCTGGGGCTGGGGCTGGGGCTGGGGCTGGGGCTGGGGCTGGGGCTGGGGCTCATGGTACTCGGTATCGCACTGTTTTTGTCACCATGGTTGGTGCCACCACATTTCAGACCCAACGCTGTGCCATCGCGGCGGATCAACAAGAGCAGCTGTTGCACTGCCCGCTCGAATCGAAGGGCCGTTCATCAGCGCAACGCGCTGAAGCGCCGGCAGCACAAGTACGGCAGCCACACCAACCCGCGCGAACTGCCAGAAGACAGACAGCGCCTCTGCGCGCGGGAACACGATCGGGGTCAAGAACGGTTTCTCCGTAACGAGCCCTCGAACAACGACGGCTTCAGCGTCGATAACCTGTAAGACATCGACCCATCTTCGTGTGAGCCTTTAGCCGCGCCCGTGAGAATACCTACGTGTTCAAAGAAAGTTAATGGGACCTTCAGGTGAAGCGCAGTTTCAGCCGCAGCGGGGCCACCTGATCCCCACGGGATGCCCACCTGATGCCCACGTGATCCAAAGAGTCGGACCGGCCAAACAGCCCGTGCGGGCGCTTCCTCTCCCGCGCGGTAATCCGATACAGTACGACCATGCAGCCGTGCATGTGTGCGGCAGTGCTGGCGCCCTATCGCCAGCGCGGGCATTGCCAGCTTGGAGGAGGGCGTAATGGCAGAGCAGATTCCCGTCATCGACTCGTGGCCGGAACAGGAAACACACGGACACAAGATTCCCGGCTATCGCTACACCTCGCGCGAGTTCTTTGCGCGCGAGTGGGAAGGCATGTGGACCAAGGTCTGGCTGCTGCTTGGCCGTGAAGCCGAGTTGCCGAACCCGGGCGACTGGCAAATGGAGTCCGTTGGCCCGGAAGAGATCCTGATGGTCAGGCAGCGCGACGGCGGCGTCAAAGCCTTCTACAACGTCTGCCAGCATCGCGGCAACCCGCTGGTGTCGGAGGCAAAGGGCAGCGTCAAGAGCCGGTTTGTCTGCAAGTACCACAGCTGGGCGTTCCTGCCCGATGGCACCCTCAACTTCGCGCCCGATCGGGAAGACTTTCCCGAAGGCAACCCCTGCGGCAAGGTGAACCTGGTCGAGCTGCGCTGCGAGACCTTCGCCGGATTCATCTGGATCAACATGGATCCCAACTGCGTCAGCCTGCGCACCTATCTCGGGCCGATCTGGGACGAGTGGGCGCGCCGCGACATTCACACCTGGCGCCGCACCATGGCCAGCAGCATGGAGCTACCGTGCAACTGGAAGGTCGTGCTCGACAACTTCAACGAGTCATATCACGTACCCACCGTGCACATGGCCGCCACGCCGGATACCGACCGCACCAAGATCCGCGGCAACATCAACACCTACTTCCGTGAGACCAAGTTCGATCTCTCGAAGGAAGGCCACAACCGCATGGTGATGCAAGGCGGTTACGGGGTAGGCTCGACCGACAAGGAAGGCAACATCCAGGAGCCTCTTGCTTCGCAGCTGCGCTACTGGGGCCTGAACCCGGACGATTTCCGCGGCGCGCCGGAGAAAACGCGCGAAGCCATCCAGCAGGCCAAGCGGGCACTGGGCCCGGATCGCGGCTTTGCGCACTACGCCAAGGTGCCCGACGAGCAGCTGACGGACGCGTTTCATTACACGCTGTTCCCGAACTTCGCTGTATCGCTGTGGTCTGACGGCTTCCACTTCCTGCGCGCACGTCCGCACCCCACCGACCCCGAGCAGTGCCTGTTCGATAACTGGTGGTACGCAAGCCCCGCATCGATCGACGCGGGCTCCAAAGCCAACGAACGCGGCATGGGCAATCACGACGGCGCCGGCGAGGCTCCGCACCGCATGCTCACGTTTGGACAGGATTCGATCGGCCCCGCCATCGAAGACGACGTCAAGGTGTTCGTCACCCAGCAGCGCGGCTTCCGCTCACGCGGCTTTGTGGGCGTGTACCTGTCGAAGCAGGAAACCCGTATCCGTCGCTACCACGAGCTGATTGACGAGTACATCGAAGGCCGGCGCCCCTGAGCGCCGCGCGGGCGGCTCTGCCGCCCGCGCTCTGTCGACGTCAGGCCGTATCGGAAGCGTAGAAGAAGCGGTCTGGCCCAAGTGCCAGACCGCAGCCAGTCGCGAGCGATTGCTCAGCGCGGCGTGGGTGACCCCAAACCGCCCGCAAACTCCGCCGGCGCTTCCAGCCCCAGCAGAATACCGCCCAGATCCTGGTACAGCGGATGCGCAACCCAGCGGTGCGTGGCGCAGCCGTGCGCATCGCGCAGCTTGCGCTCAAGCGGCGAGTACATGCGCATACCAGTGACTCCTGCCGTGTTGTGCAGGGTGTCGACGATCTTCATGCACTCGTTGCTGGCGTGCACGCAGGCCAGGCGCGCTGCCTGGGTGGTCGCGGCACCGGGCAGCTCGGCGCCGGCGGCCAGCTCTTCCTCAACGTCGTGCATGGCATCCATGACATAGGAACGCATCGCGCGATACTGCGCCGTGCATTCGCCCATACGGTATTGGGCGATGGGCCGATGACGCAGCGTCGCGCTGGACAGCATGGGCACCTTGTTTTCCGCCAAATCGGTGAAGGCCTCCAGCGCCCCCCGCGCAACGCCCAGCGCCACCGCGACCTTGTTGTACGCAAGCCGCAGGGGCACCGGCATGCGAAACACCGGGTTCTCGTGACGCGCAGGAATGGTCATCAGATCGACGTCGACGAACTTTTCCGGTACGTACGCGCCTTCAGCCCGGACGTCGTTGCTGCCGGAGCCACGCAGGCCGGCGACGTCCCAGGTATCTACGATTTCCCACTGGTCGCGCGGCATGAGCCACATCTTGTAGATGGGCAGGCCGTTAGCGCCGATCTCGGGCTGGCCGTCCTTGAACAGAGGCGCACCCATGAAGCAGTAGCGGGCGTTGTAGCAGCCGCTAATGAACGTAGTCTGGCCCCAGACCTTCACGCCGCCATCTTTCTGCCGTTCGGCGCGCGTTGGCTGGCTGCCGGGGCCGCCGCCGCCGCACATGATGACGCGGGGGTCGTCGATGTAGATCTCGCGCGCCAGCTTCGGGTCCATACCACCTGCGGCCATCGCGTTGATTTCCGAGCCGAGCATCACGTTCCAGGCCACGGAGGCATCGACGGATGCCAAAGCCTCCAGTACCGCGATGGTCTGCGTGGAGGTCGCATCCTCACCGCCCAGAGCCTTCGGCAGCGCGAACCGGAAAAAACCTTCGTCGACGAGCCGACTTACCAGATCGTCGGGCAGACGCCGGATCTGCTGCGCAGTCTCTGCGCCCGCCTCGATTTCGCCCCGCATAGTCTGCACACGCTGCAGACGCTCTTTGAACAATGTGTCTTCCATTACTTCACCGAACACCAGTTGCCATGAAAACCAAAGGGAACGCGGTGGTCGAGGTAGGCTTTGGCCAATGGGCCTGCGGCCACCTGCTCCGCGTCTAGAATGACCAGATGACTGGCCTTGCGTCCATCATCGTAAACGTTCGCAAGCAGAAAACCCTTGCCTTCCGGCGCGTCCGGCGCGGCGGGCACGAAGATAGGCTCGTTGGTCGCGCAGCCAACGCCAACGTCATAGAGATCGAGACGTCCGGTCTGATGATCGACGCGACCGATGGTATTGAACCCACCGACCTTGAACTGCGGGTTCGTGTCGCCCGCGAAGTAGCCGTAACGGTAGTTCAGACCCGTGCGCCGCTCGTCCAAGCGCGGGAATTCGCACGCGATGTCGTGCAGCCGCTCGGACCGAAAGCTGTCGCTGTTGCCGGCCAGATCGAATGTCCAACGGGTCAGGCGCGGCACGGCCTTGGCGGGATCGCCCGGAGTGCCGTCGGCCCAGGGAAACAGAGGCGCCTGCTCGAATTCGCAGACATCGCAAATGACCCGCGTGCCGTCCGTATGGGCGTTCATCGGGTGAAACACGAATGACGGCTCACCGCGGAACCAGCGCAGTTCGCGCACCGACCCGCTGCGCGGCATGATGCCGATGTGCACACCCTTGTCCGGCTCCCACGCGTAGACCGGCCCACCGCGCATGGCGCGCTCGATCGAGCCGGTGAGCGGCATGATCGGGAAGATCACGTGCTCGCGGGTGATCATGAAGTCGTGGACCATGGCCGCATACGGCGCCTCGAACGTTTCCGACCGAACCAACCGACCGGCGGCGTCCACCACGTGGAACGACATCGCGGCGGAGATACCGCCATCTGCGTTGTAGCCGAAGAACAGCATTTCGCCGGTCTCCGGATCGATTTTCGGGTGCGCGGTCATCGGGCCTTTCAGGGCGCCGCCGAAGGTCCAGGGCCCGATCGAGTCGAGGCTCTTCGGATCGAGCTCGAAGGGGGCGTGACCCTCCTCGAGGGCCAGCAGACGGTTGGCGTGCCAGACCACGTTGGTGTTGGCCAGGCCGTCGGTCTCCATGCCCATCACGCTGGGGTCGGAGTCCATGGGGTTGAAGGCCGAAAACAGGGCGCGCCCCGCCTCGTGTTCTTTCTGCCACTTCACCGTGCGCACCCAGCGGTTGCGATAGCTGACCCGCCCATCACGAATGTAGAACCCGTGCAGCATGCCGTCGCCGCCGAACCAGTGGTAATCGCCGCGCGGAGCAAACTGCGGATTCGGGCCGTTGCGGAAGAAGATGCCGTTCAATGACGCCGGCACCTCGCCTTCAATCACCAGATCGGGCGCGTCACACTCCATGCCGAGCGGTGCAAACCCGCCGACCAGATTCGGATGCTTGGGAAAAACGCTCGCCATGTCGATATCCTCCCACTCCCTCTTCGCCCAGCATTCAAGTGTGCTTGTGAGCGCGCTTTAGACCACTAGCGATTTCGCGAGTTCTCCAGCTGCTTGCGGCGATCGTCATACGGCTGGATCAGACCCAGCTGCGCCGCGATGGCGACAGCCTGCGTGCGATTCCGTGCGCCCAGCTTGCTGATGGCGTTATCAATGTGGAATCGGGCCGTCGCGGGCGAGCGATGAATGATCGCGCCGATCTCGATGTCCGTTCGACCCAGCCCGGCCCAGGAAAGACACTCGACCTCGCGCTCGTTCAGCGGCGCGACGCCCTGCATCGGCGCGGCCGGGTCGGAGCGCCGAGCGTAGACCAAGTCCATGAACCGATAGGCGGCCAAGCGCAGCTGGTCTTCGTGCTGATCAAGCGCGCGCGCCAGATCGACATCCGGCGACCGAGCCATCCAGCCTACCGAACCAGTGCGCGCATGCGGCAGATGCACGGGCACAGTGATGCCGCCGTGGATGCCGAATTCGGGCGTGAGCCGCCACGTGATCGTCTGGCGCGGGCGGCCGGCCTGAAGCGTTCGCGCTACTGCATCTGCCTGCCATACAAACGGGCGGGTCGTGGCTCGACAGACCGCGCCGATCGGCGAAACCAAATACAGCTTTTCCTCTAGCCAGATGCGGGGAAACACCTCTTCCCAGCCGAGTACGGCGGCCAGCGCCGTGCCATCCTCCGCCGTGAGCAGGCGATCGGCCGCATAGTCGTCGACCACCGCCGGCGCAATGGCGCCAATGGCGGCGCCGATGTCCTTAAGACAGCGGGCCGCAGCCGTCAGGTCGCTCGCGGCGGCCAGACCGGCTACCGCGCGCGCCACACGCTCGTCTGTCATGATGTTCCGGCTGTCGCCACCAAGAGTCACAAGCGGCCAAGCATACCAGAGCGCGAACGGCGCACCGGGTGCGGTTTTGCCGACCCGGTTACACCGCCGTTATTGCTTATGAGGCGTAACCAGGGCCATTGAGGCGCGACCAGGTGAGGCGTATGGAGACATTGCGACGCAGGAACGCCAGCAGCTAGCATGGAATCACCGCCCGCGACCAAAACCGCCGGCCCCGAACCCTTGGTCCAACACCAGCGAGAGGCCGAATCGTGACTGAGCCGAGCTTGCCCGACATTGCCACCATCCGGGCCTTGACCGGACACCGTTTCCCCGGCGGCACCTACACCATCGCCCACTGGGAGAATTTTCTGCTCACCGCCTGCACTGGCGCCGAGCCGCTGCCGGACGACCTGGCCCACCCGGTCGCGTTGTTCCACGTTCCCATTCTGGGCGCCCGCACCAGCATCGCCGAGATGTTCGCGCTCGGCCAGGCAGAGTCGGATTTCTCAATCGGTATTGAAAGCTACGACTGGGAGCTCTTCCGCCCGCTACGCGAGGAATTGCCCTACGCCGTCTCCGGCTGCATCACCGCCGCCGATCGCATCTTCGAGGGCACGCGCGCCTTTGATCGCATTCAGTTCCAGTTCGACCTGCACGAAAGCGATGGCGCGCACGCGGCGCGCACCACCGTCACGTGGCGCTACCGCCGGAGCACATCATGACCGTACGTGTTGGTGACACAATTCCACCTTGGCATATGCCAAGCGTGCTGGCCTCCCGCATGCAGACCATGGCGGCCATCCTGCGTGACCCGAACCCGGTGCACTGGGATCGACGCGTTGTTGCCCGGCTCGGCTACGGCGAACGCACGATCAATCAGGGGCCGCTCGGGCTCAGCTACATGGTGAACATGCTGCACGCGTGGCAGGGCCCAACCTGCGTGCGCCGGCTGTTCATGACCTTCCCCATGGCTGTTCTGGACGGCGACGACATCACGGCCATGGGCACGGTCACGGCGGTGCGCGAGGTTGACGGCGAAATGCTGGCCGACTGCGATATCTGGCTGCATCGCGCCAACGGCGACCGGCCGCTCAGCGGCCGTGCCACGGTGTTGCTCAGCCAGCCGAAGGCAGCGGGCTAACCGGGCAGCTGCGGGGTTTCTGGATTGCGTATCTCGTAGAGCTCGATCACGTTGCCGAACGGATCGCGCCCATAGATCGCGGCCGAGCGGCCAAAATCGACCGGCGGCCCAACAAAAGTCATGCCGCCCGCCGAGAGCCTGGCGTGCTCTTCATCAATGCCCCGCACCTGCAGCGCGATGTGCGCATAGCCGTGGTCGCAGGGCCGCTGGGTGCGGTCCTCCGGCGCGGGATGGTGGTACTCCCAGATCTCCAGAAAGGCATTGGGCGCCTTCAGCATCGCCATGCGCGCGTGCACCCGATCAAGCCCGATAGCGCGATCGGCCAGCGGCATGTTGCCCTCAAAGAGCGACCGCTGGACCACCTCAAAACCCAGTAGTTCGCCATAAAACTGCAGGGCGGCGTCGAGATCCGGAACGGAGATCGAGACATGATGCAAACCCACGATCACGGTGAATCCTCCCCGTATTCAGCCCGTCGCGAATGCGCATCAGTATGTCATCGGCATCTGCCCGTTGCGAGCGCGGCACGACGATCAAACAGACGCATGCGGGCAAGATGCACGCGTGCATGACGGACGACCGCTGTCGCGAATGACCGCTTGCCGAAGGCGGCCCGGAATGAAAACATCAGCGCTGGCGAAGTCGGCAACGGGGGGTTGCGGGCCGCCAGCGACCGGAGGTTCAGCATGCCGACCCTGTCCGACACCCACGTCGACGCGAGCCCAGTCAGCGCCCCGGGCCAGCATCGGCCAGGCGACGCGCGCTGCCCCGGGCCCAGCACACGCGATATCATCGCGCGCGACCGGGTTACCGCGCCGCCTGCGCTGCTCGAGGAGCACTACACGTTCATCGGCGACAGCGACCTACCGTTCTCGCGGTACACCGATCCGTCATTTCACGACGCCGAGCTGAACACCGTCTGGAGCCGCACCTGGCAGTGGGCCTGTCGCGAAGAGCACGTTCCCAACCCGGGTGATTTCCACGTCTATGACGTGGGGCATCAGTCCGCGTTGATCGTGCGTGATCGGGCAAACGTGCTGCACGCCTACGTCAACTCCTGCCCGCACCGGGGCATGCAGCTGGCGCCGGCCGGCACCAGCGGCCACGGCAAGCAATTCCTGCGCTGCCCGTTTCACGGCATGTCCTGGCATCTCGACGGCACGCTGCGTGACATTCCCTGTCGCTGGGATTTTCCTCATATCGACGACGCATCGTTCGGGCTGATGGAGCTGCCGATCGGAGTCTGGGGCGGCTTTGTGTTCATCAACTTTGATCGCGATGCCGCGCCGCTGTCCGAATACCTTGGCATCCTGCCCGAGCACTTCGCGCAGTTCGCGTGGCCGCTGGAAGACCGCTATGTGGCGCTGCACATGCAGAAACTGTTGCCCGGCAACTGGAAGATGTGCCTCGAGGGGTTTCTCGAGGCCTACCACGTGCTGGCCACCCACCCGGAAGGGTTGCGCACCGCCGGCGACGCCAACGCCCAGTACGACTTCTGGGGCGCGAACGTCTCGCGCTTCATTCACACCATTGGCTACCCAAGCCCGCATCTGCCGACGCAGCTTTCTGAGGCTGAACTGTTCCGCGCGCTCGGTCACGGCGATACGCCGCTGCCGCCGGGCGAGGGCGCCCGCGAGGCGCACGCGCGCCTCATGCGAGAACGGCTGGGGCCCGTGCTCGGGGTCGACCTCGGTTCGGTCAGCACCAGCCAGCTGCTCGATTCAATCGAGTACTTCCTGTTCCCGAATGCCTTCTTCTTCCCCGGCATCGGCATTCCGCTGATCTACCGGTTCCGGCCCGTTGACGTTGATCACTGCATTCACGAGGTGCTGATGCTGCAGCCGGTACCCAGCGACCGGCCGCGCCCACCGCCGGCCGAGGTCGTGAAGCTTGGCCTGCACGACAGCTATACCTCGGTACCAGATTTTGTCGCCACCGGCCTCGCCTACGTGCTGGACCAGGACACCGAGAACTTCTTCCAGCAGCGCGCGGGCATGAAGGCGGCGCACAAGCGCGGCCAGACGCTCGGCAACTATCAGGAAGCCCGCATCCGGCATCTGCACCAGACCATCGACACCTATCTGGCCGGCTGAACCCGCTGATCCCGCCAAACGGATCCACGAGCCTGATTCGCAAGACTGATTCGCAAGACTGATTGGCATGAAAAGGAACCCGACGATGGACAAGACCCCGAATCACCAACTGAGCCCCATGCGTTGCCCGGTCTCTCTGGCCGACGTCGACCTGTTTGGTCCGGGCGCACAGGAGCACTGGTACGAGGCCTACCCCATCCTGCACCGGGAGGCGCCCGTCGTGCACTTGCCCGGCGAGGGTCTGATGCCAGGCACCGATGGCTACATCCTGACCAAGTACGAAGACATCAGCGTGGTGGTGAAAGACCCGGTGCGGTTTCCGCCCACGCTGACGCTGGCGGTGGGTCAGCTGCTCGAATCCGGCGTGCCGCCGGAGACCGCGCCCCGCACCAACGCCATGATCGCCTCTATGGCCACCCTGCGTCCGAACAACGAGCTGTACCGCGCGCATCGGCAGGAGCTGACCGACCCCTGGGTAGGCCCAGGATCAACTCGTCATACGGCCATGATCACGCGCTTCGTCGATCAGCTGATTGACGGCTTCATCGATCGCGGCGAAGTCGAGTTCATCGGCGAGTTCGCGCGCCCGCTGCCCCAGTACGTGATGGCGAGCGTGCTCGGCTTTCCGCTCGCCGACATTCCGCAGCTGGCCGAGTGGGGCACCGCGCAGGTCACCGCCTTCGTACATGGCCGGGGACACCGCAACCAGCTGACCGACGACGAGCTGACCGAGCAGTTCCAGAAGCTCGACGGCTTCAAGGAATACGTGCAGCAGACGGTAGAGCGGAAACGACGACAGCCCGAAGACGACATGATCAGCTGGCTATGCCAGGTCGAGTACGGCGCACTGGGCCGCAAGCTGACCGACATGGAGGTGAACGGAGTCGTCTACGCCATGGTGATCGGCGGACTGGAGACCACCCAATACGCGCTCGAGGAACAGGCGCAGCTGCTGTGCGAGAACCCCCAATACTTCGCCGCACTGAAGGCCGACCGCGAGCTGGTGCGGTCATTCACCGAAGAGTGCATGCGCCTGCGCTCGCCGACGCAGGGGCTCTCTACGCGCATCACCAGCCAGGATGAGGTGTTCCAGGGCGTGACGGTGCCCAAGGGCTCGCTGCTGCACCTGCGCTTCGGGGCAGGCAACGTCGACCCGGACGAGTGGGAATGCCCCTACGAGATGCGGCTCGACCGCAAGGCCGTGACGCGTCATCTCGCGTTTTCCGCCGGCCCGCGCGTATGTCCGGGCGCGGGCATCTCGCGCCTTGAGCAGACCATTGCCTGGCAACGCCTGCTCGAGCGTCTGGATGCAATCGAATACGCGCCCGGCAACACGCTGGAGCATCAACCCGGCATCATGCTGGGCACCCTGAAGCTGAACCTGCGGTTCACCCGGGCGGCCTGAATCGGCAGGGTCTACTGCGCGTATCTGGCGCCCCACGCTTGCGAGGGGGCGCCAGACGGTTACGCAGCGAAGCGCTGCCAGACCGGCGAGCTCAGGTCGGCTGGCCGCCCGCCACGTCGAGGTACTGGCCCGTGATCCAGGCTGCGGCAGGTGAAGCGAAGAACACGGCGGCCGCCGCGCAATCCTCTGGTGTGCCAGTGCGACCCAGCGGAATGACTTTGCCAAAGCTTTCCTCGGCCTGATCCGCCGACACCTGCATGGTTTCGGTCAACATTTCGGTGACGATGATGCCTGGGGCGATGCAGTTCACGGTGATGCCGCGCGGCGCCAGCTCGACCGCCAGTGTGCGCGTCATCGAAATCATGCCCATGTTCGCCGCGGAGTAGACACCGAAACCAGGCGACGGCTTGTGCGCGGCGATCGAGATGATGCTGATGATGCGGCCGCCATGCTGCATGCGTTTTGCCGCCTGTTGCGCACCCCAGAACTTGGTCTTCATATTGAGCGCCAGCTGCTCGTCGAACTTCGCGAGCGGAATATCGGGCAGCGCGTACATCTTGCGATCGAGGTTGCCGCCGGCATTGTTCACCATGATGTCGAGGCGACCCCACGTCGCGACCACTTCATCGAGCACGCGCGGGATTGCGTCGAAATCCATGACGTCGGCGGCCAGGGCCAGCGCACGCCGCCCGCGCGCGCGAATTTCCTCCGCTACCGCATCGACATCGGCCTGACGCCGCGCCACCACGCACACGTCCGCGCCGCAGTCTGCGAGGCCAAGCGCGATGCCGCGACCGATGCCGCGCCCGCCGCCCGTGACCACCGCCACCTGCCCATCCAACCGGAACTGCTCATGCATTCCCATCGCACCGTTCTCCTGTTCAAATCACCATTCAAATCACTGCCGGAGACCACCATGTCGTCACCGACGCTCGAGGCTCGCCTGACCCGTCTTGAAGACATCGAGGCGATCCGTCAACTGAAAGCCCGCTATTGCGCGGGCTGCGATGCCGACCACGATCCGGCTCTACTCGGCCCGCTGTTCCACGACGACGGCGTGTGGGAAGCGTCAGGCATCGGTCGCTTCGAGGGCCGCAGCGCCATCGAAGGCTACTTTGCCGGCCTTCGCGCTACGGGCCGCATCCGCAATTCCGAGCACAACGCCGTGAATCCGCTGATCGAGATCGAAGGCGATACCGCGCAGGGTCACTGGCGCCTGCTCATGCTCTACACCGCCAACGTGCCCGACGGCCCACCCCAGTTCTTCCGCATCATTGGCTGGTACCGGGAGCGCTACCGCAAGGTTGCGGGTGAGTGGCGCTTTCAGAGCCTGTTCTGTCAGGTCGAGGAGCACGCGGCGTATCGCTTGGCCGAGTGATTATCGGCCGCCTGGCTAAGGCGCCAGCACCACCTCTTCTTCGGCCAGCACCAGCAGGACTGAATTAGGGTCAACGAAATTGCGAGCATCCGCCCCCTGATCCTCGCGCATCTGGCGCGAGGCCATGCTGGCGCGCGCGGATTCAACATCCGGCCAGAACAGCTCTGTGACCGCATCGAACGGCGGCACCGAGCCATCCGACCAGGACGGCACCACCATATGGCACTGCCGGTAACAGAGCGCGGATTCGGTGAGTGCGGCGATCGGGCCGTGCCGATAGCGCCAGTGCGCCGCGAAAGCGGGCATGGCGAGATCAGACCGGCGTCGGAACGGAAACACGCCTTTGATTCCCGGTGTTGTCGTGTGCGCCGGAAGGCGCATGACGATGTGGTCGCTGCCGGTAACCACGGCAAACACGGCGGCGCCCGGGGCCAGCAGCGGCGCCAGCCGGGTGGGTTCACTGGCCAACGCGCGGGCATCGGCCACGTCGGTAAACAGGCACTCGGCCACGCCGGCAAAGGCGGTCGGTTCGCGGCCTTCGATCTGTTGTGCCAGCGCGCGCGACTGGGTGTAACCGCGCGCCGGGACGCCCACCGCATGCAGGCGTCGACGCGCCTCTTCGCCCCTCGCAGCGAATGGATCTGCAGCAGCGCCCGAGCCAATCGCGGTGGCCGGCATCCGCAGGAACAGCATGGTTCTGATCATCGCGTCTCCTCTCCCCTCGCGCGCGGTGAGCCTCCGTTATAGCACTGTCTTGCGCCCAGGCGAACGTCTCAAGATCCAGACGCGCGGGTTACATGCACGGCCGCTGGTCAGGGCGAAGGACAGACCCGTGGATCACGGCACCAAACGGGCGTTATAGTCCAGATGCTCGGCGGGGGCCGACGCTAACCGGGGAGGAACCCATGAAATTCGATCTGTACGCACCCGGTGACCCGGGTCTGGCGCCGGGCGAAGCCCGCTGCCCTGGGCCGAACGCCCAGCAGATTCTGGATCGGGACGGCGATCAGCCACCGGCCGCCCTGCGGGCGCAGCGCTACGAATTCCTGGGCGACCAGGATCTGCCCTACCACCGCTACACGTCGCAGGCGTTTTTCGACCAAGAAATCGAACACATGTGGCGCCGCGTCTGGCAGTGGGCCTGTCGCGAGGAACACGTGCCAAACCCGGGCGATTACTGGGTGCATGATGTCGGGCCCTACTCGGCCATCATCGTGCGCGGCGCCGACCGGCGTATCCGCGCATTCGTTAACGCCTGTCCGCATCGGGGCATGCAGTTCGCCGACGCCGGCAGCACCGGCACCGGCAAACAGTTCCTGCGCTGCCCATTCCACGGCATGTCGTGGCAGCTGGACGGCGCGCTGCGCGAGATTCCCTGCCGCTGGGATTTTCCCCACATCGACGACGCCTCGTTCCGTCTGGACGAACTGCCCTGCGACACCTGGGGTGGCTTCGTGTTCATCAGCTTCGACAACAACGTCGGCTCGCTGCGGGACTATCTCGAGGTGCTGCCCGAGCACTTTGCCGAGACGCCGCTCGAGAATCGCTACGTCGCCCTGCATATGGAGAAGGTCCTGCCCGGCAACTGGAAGATGTGCATGGAAGGCTTCCTCGAAGCCTTTCACGTGCTGGCCACACATCCACGCGGGCTGCGGGCGTCCGCCTGGGCCAACACCCAATACGACATCTTCAGCCCGCATGTGACGCGGTTCCTGCAGAACCTGTCGGCAGGCAACCCGCATTTCGAGCGCGAGGTCAGTCAGAGAGAACTGTTCGAATTTCTGGGCCATGATCCGGCCGACCTGCCCGAAGGCATGTTCGCGCGAAACCGCCACGCAGAGATTCTGCGCGAGCGCATGGGTGCTGCGATGGACGTGGACCTGTCAAACGTGTCCACCAGCATCATGCTCGACTCAATCGAGTATCACCTGTTTCCGAACGCCTGTTTCTTTCCCGGCATCACGATTCCCCTGATCTACCGCTTTCGACCACTGACGGTGGATACCTGCATTCACGAGATCCTGATGCTGCAGCCGGTGCCGGAGCACGGGCCGCGACCGAAGCCGGCCGAGCGCGTGCGGGTGGGGCTGGACCAGTCCTACACCGAAGTCGAGGCGTTCGCGACAAACCGACTGGCCGCCGTGCTGGACGAGGACACCGACAACTTTCGGCGTCAGTGGGCCGGCATGAAGGCATCGCGCAAGCGCGGCCAGACGCTTGGCAACTATCAGGAGGCCCGCATCCGCCATTTTCACCACGTGCTCGACCGGTATCTGGCCAACGATTGAGAGGGTGCGGCGCGGCTTGCGCGCGCCGAACGACCTGTCCTACCGAATCCGCACACCAACACGCTCCGGAGACCCAGCATGAATCCAGGTGAAATTCCGTCGCTCGAGGAAACGCGCGACCGACTGGCCATCCAGGCCCTGCTGGCCGCGCACTCGCGCGGCGTCGACCGCGCTGATGGCGAACTGCTGAAGGCCTGTTACTGGCCCGAAGCAGAAGTGGCCTACGGCGGCTTCAACGGTCCGGCCCACACGTTTTGCGAGAATCTGCCCGCCGGCATCAAGCGCTACACGGCCACGCAGCACTGCATCGGCAACACGCAGATCGTCTTCAACGGCGACCTGGCGGACGTCGAGACCTACGTCTACGCCGGGCACTACCTGCGACCGGGCGCCGATCACCCGGGCCAGGAAATGATCTTCTTCGGCCGGTATCTCGATCGCGTGGAACGGCGCGGCAACTGCTGGAAGATCCGCTTCAGACGCGTGGTGATGGACTGGAACGAATTCCTGACGCCGTCGTCCGTTGACCAGGGCCCGCCGTTCGACGGCCTCGCGCGCGGCGCGCGGGCGCCCGACGACCCCTTGTACCAGGTCGGCGCATAGCGCCCCCCGGCGCTGGCCGGAGGGCGATCGACGCCGCCTCGCCTCGGCCTGGCCGTCCGGGGAGGAAAAATGGAACTCTGTCAGGGGCGCGGCAGGCGATACGCAATGAGGTGATCGCTGGCCGGCGCCGGCGAGGTGAAATGACCGCCTGCGGCGATCACCACGTACTGCCGGCCATTGACGGCATAAGACATCGGCACCGCGTTGCCGCTGGAGGGCATCTCGTCTGCCCACAGTTCCGCACCGGTTTCGATGTCGAACGCACGAATGTGCCGATCAGCGGACGCGGCGATGAACACAAGGCCGCTGGCCGTCACCATCGGCCCGCCCATCTCGATGCCGCCCCGCATCTTCGACAACGGCCACGGCGCCTGATGCTTGAGCGTCCCCAGCGGCACACGCCAGCGGATCTTGCCGGTATCCAGATCAACTGCTGACAGGGTGCTCCACGGTGGTTTGGTGCACGGCGCGCCCCAGGGCGACAGGAACGGGCGCATGTTCACGCAATAGGGCGAATCCTCCTGCGGGAACGCGCTGTCCGGCCCGCATTCCGCGCGCGGAACGAGCTGCACCACCATGCCGACATGCTTGGTGTTGGCAATCATCAGGCGACGCCCGGGATCAACTGCGGGCGCACCCCAGTTCTGCCCGCCGATGTTGGACGGGTACATGACCAGACCCCTGGTGCTGATGGGCGTATAGATCGGGCCGGTGGTCATGGCCTCGAGCTGGTCCCGGCACTGGCCTTTGTCCCAGAAGGTGAAGCCCCAGGCATCGTCGGGCGAAATGCCCAATTGATGCAGCGGTTCCGGCAGCAGCGGAAACGGCTGCGTGGGACTGAGATATTCGCCCGGCACCGCGCCGGTCTGGGGCACAGGACGTTCCTCGACGGGAAACAGAGGCGCTCCGGTTTCCCGATCAAGCACGAAGGTCAGACCCATCTTGGTGACCTGCACCACGGCCGGCCGAGTCCGGCCGTCGATGGTGACATCGGTGAGCGTCGGTTGGGCCGGGACATCGAAATCCCAGATGTCGTGATGCACCGTCTGGTAGTGCCAGACCACCTTGCCGGTGGCGCCGTCCAGAGCCACCACGGAGCTGGAGTAGTGGTCGAGATTGCCCTGGCGATCGCCGCCGTAGTAGTCGGGCGAGGTGTTGCCGGTGGGGACAAACACCAGGTTGCGCGCGGCATCGACGCTGATGATCGACCAGGCATTGGTGGTGCCACTGACCCAGCGTCCGGAAGCATCCCTTTCCGCCATGCCGGGCGGCACTGGATTCCACGCCCAGCGCAGCGCTCCGGTGCGCACGTCGTAGGCCCGCACCACCCCGGCAGGAACGTCCTTGCGCAGGCTGTCGATCACCCGCGAGCCAATGATCAAGGTATCACCCAGCACGGCGGCCGGACTGGTGAGGTTGTAGTCACCCGGCGCATGCGCCGCCATGCCTGCGCTGATATCGATTTCGCCGTTGCTGCCAAAGTCCGCGCAGCGGGCACCGGTTCGACCGTCGAGCACGATCAGTCGCGCGTCAAGCGTGCCGAGCACGATGCGGTGCGCACAGGGCGCGTCTGCAGGCAACCCGGGATCGGTCCAGCTGCTGACCGCGCGGCAGTTGGTAAGCGACTGCTTCGACATGTCGATGCCCGGGTCGAAAACCCACCGTTCGACCCCGGTTTCGGGATCGAGGGCAAAAACACGGTTGTACGGCGTGCAGTAATACAGCGTGTCGTGCGCCACGATGGGCGTCGCCATGAACGCAGTGGCGGACAGGGCGTCGCCGTCGAAACCTTCGACGCCGCGAATCACCCCCTGACGGAAATCGCCGGAACGATGCGTCCAGGCCACCTCCAGGGTGTGGACGTTGGCGGGCGTAATCTCGGCCGCTGGGCTGAAATGGCCGCCACCGTCGGCGCCGCCGTACGCCGGCCAGCCGACGGCAGCCGGGGGGGCTGCGGCCGCCTGCGACGCAGCCACTGCTGTTGCCGCCCTCTCGTTCGCGGACCCTTCTCTGGTGCCCGCTTCCGCGAGTAGGAGACAGGCCTCAAGCCCTACCAAACCGGCCAGCAGCAGCGCCACCACACCTCTGCGCATGGTGCTGCCTCAGCGGATCACGCCGTACACCCGTTCGGGTGTGAGGCGCAGGATGACCCGTGACTGCGCGGCCAGCCAGCCGGGCAGATCTTCCGGCTCCTGATAGCCGGTGCCCTGGATGTTCGCGAACACCAGCCGCGTGGCGCGAACCAGATCGCTGGTCTCTACCGAGACGCGCCCCTCAACGGAGACGAAATTGAACGGCTCGGCATTGCTGATCACGCACAGGGTGGCGCGCGGGTCGCGATCCAGTGAGCGCCGCTTGAAGGTGCCGCCGGGGGTGCTGATCACCAGCGTATCGCCATCGCGCGCATAGGCCACCACCGAGCTCGAGGCCGCACCGCCCTTGCGCAGCGTGGTCAGAACCGCCCAACGATGTGCGGTGATGAACGCGTCCCAGTTCGATCGGTCGGAAATCATCGTGCCCCCCAGCACCCTCACTTATTTCAACCCTACACCGGATCGGCCCGGGATTGCCACGCCACGCCCGCCCGAACCATCATGCTGCTCGGGACTGAACGAGGGGGGCCGGCATGACTGTCGACTTGGCGCGCGTGACGGACGTTGTGGTGCTGGGTAGCGGCGCCGCGGGGCTCGCAGCGGCGATCGCGGCGCACGACGAGGGCGCATCGGTGCTGCTGTTGGAAAAAGCAGATCTGATCGGCGGTACCAGCGCCACTTCGGGCGGAATCGTCTGGGCTCCGAACAACCCGCACATGGCGGCACTCGGGCTGGTCGACTCCACCGAAGACGCGATGGCCTACCTCGAATCCCTGTCGCTGGGGGTCATGGACATGACGCTCGCGCGCACGTTCGTGGAAACGGCGCCGACGGTCATCAGCGATCTCGAGGCGCGCACGCCGCTGCGCTTTCACGTGGCCGAAGGGTATCCCGATTACCACCCGGAACATCCGGGCGGCAAGCCGCAGGGCGGACGATCGCTGGACCCGGATCTGTTTCCGTTTGCGCGTCTGGGCGCCTGGGGTGCTCGCGTGAACCGGCTCGTCACCGACCTGCATCCGCAAGCGCCCGTAGTGCCGATCACGCTGGTCGAATCGATGGGGGCAGGCCTGCCGTCCCCCGAAACCCTCGCCGCGCGCGCGGCGGAGGATGCGCGCGGCATGGGTCAGGCGCTGGTGGGCGCACTGCTCGCTGCTTGCCTTGAGCGCGGCATCACCGTGGCAACCGGCGTGCGAGCGCGCGACTTGTTGCGCGATGGCCGCGCGGTCGTCGGCGTCACCGTCGAGCATGCAGGCGTGCGGACGGACATTCACGCCCGCCGAGGCGTGATCATTGCCACCGGCGGTTTCGAGTGGAACCCCGCGCTGACGGCGGCATTCCTGCGCGGTCCTCTGCACGGGCCCGCGAGCGTGCCCGAAAACGAGGGCGACGGCCTGTTGATGGCCATGTCAGTCGGCGCGAGCCTTGGCAACATGAGCGAAGCCTGGTGGATGCCCACCATTCCCATTCCTGGCGAAACTGTGCGCGGCCAGCCGCTGCACCGACTGTGTCTGGCAGAGCGCACCCTGCCCGGCTCGATCATGGTGAACGTCAAAGGGCGCAGGTTCGCGAACGAAGCCGCCAACTACAACGATATCGGGCGCGCTTTCCACACCTTCGACCCCACGCATTTCGCGTTCGAGAACAACCCCGCGTGGCTGATCTTTGATGAAGCCTTCCGCTGCCGCTATCCGGTGGCCGGATTTGCGCCCGGCCGGGCGCCCGAGGGCCTGATTCGATCGGCCCCCGATCTGGCCGCCCTGGCCGAGACAATCTCGGTCCCGGCGGACAGCTTGGAAACCACGATCACGCGCTTCAACGATGGCGCCACCCGCGGCGTCGACCCGGACTTCCAGCGCGGCGTCAGCGCCTATGACAGCTACAACGGCGATCGCTCGCAGCCGCCGCCGTTCGCCACGCTGCGTCCGCTGGGCCCTGGCCCGTATCACGCCGTGCGGGTGGTTTCTGGCGCACTCGGCACCAAGGGCGGCCCCCGCACTGACAGCCGGGCGCGGGTTCTGGACACCGCGGGGCAGATCATTCCCGGCCTATACGCCGCCGGCAACGCCATGGCGGGGGCGACCGGGATGGTGTACGGCGGCGCCGGCGGAACGCTTGGACCGGCACTGACCTTCGGCTGGATTGCGGGCCGGGATGCGGCGCACGCGGGGCCAGGCCGAAACGACTGAGCTAACAGGAGCGGAAACGCATGCAGCATCAGGTGGTGACTGGAGGTTCTTCCGGCGTCGGCGCAGCGCTGGTGCAGCGCCTGGTGGCGCGCGGCGCGACCGTGTTCAACATCGATCGCGCGCCGCCTTCGGAGCCTGATGGCGCAACCTGGATCGAGTGCGATCTGAGTGAGCCCGAGGCCATCGCGCGCGCGTGCGCGGCGCTGCCCGCGCGTCTTGACGGGCTTGCCAACGTAGCCGGCATGGCCCGCGCATTCGACCCGATCAAGGTCATCGCGGTCAATTTCCTGGGCATGCGGGCGCTGACGCGCGCGCTCACGCCCCGGCTGACCTCGGCCAGCGGCATTGTTTGCGTTTCCTCAATCGCGGGTCGCGACTGGAAACGGCGGTTCGACACGCTGCGCCCACTGCTGGCTACCGAGACCATGGATGACGGGCTCGCCTGGTGTCAGGCCAACGCCGGAATGTTCGAGCGCGATCCCTACACGTGGTCAAAACGGGCGGTGACGGCGTGGGTGCTGATGGAGGCCCGCCTGCACGTGCACGAAGGTACCCGCATTCTTGCGGTCAGCCCGGGCGGTATCGATACGCCGCTGTCGCCGGAATTCGAAGCGCTCATGGGCAAGGCGCAACTCGACTGGACGAACGCGCAGACCGGCCGTGCGGCACGGCCGGAGGAAATCGCCGAAGTGCTGGAAACTTTGCTGTGCCAGCCCTGCGGCTGGCTGAACGGTATCGATGTGCCGGTGGACCGCGGCTACACGGCCGGGCTGGATACCGGCTGGATCGACTTCGCCTCTTCGCCGATCATGCGAGCACGATCGGCGCGAGGGAACGACTGAGTAAGGTCAGGGACCTACTCGATCGGGTGCGTCTTGCGGCCCTGCATGGGCGACTCGGGGTTGTTCGTGATCCACACGCACAGTTGCGGATCGGCCTGCCGCAACTCGCCGGACACCCAGCGGCCGCTGCTGTCGAAAACCCCTTCCACATTGCCTTCACGCACGACGACGTGGCCGTCGGCATTGACCTCGTACAGGGCTCCCGAAAAGGGATGCTTCATGATTTTGGCCATGGTGCTTCCCCTTACGCGCCCGCTTCCGGGCCGTCGACCCACTCACCCAGCCGGAAGTGCAGCCAGCGCACCTTGGCTTCGTTGTAGCGGGACAGATACAGGGTCTTCGCGTAGGTCGCTTCCAGACCGGCTTGCACCTTCGGCATGTTGAAGACGTCCTGATCAAACACCCGACCCAGAAAGCCGTATACGGTCGACCACTTCTGGTCCGGCGCCAGCCACTGCATCTTCGCGGCCGGCGGTCGCTCGCCCTGGAACGGCGCCAGCAGGATGCACTCCATGATGCTGGTGCGATGGTCCTCGCCGTTCGGACGGAACCGATAGACGATGCGGTTGAAGGCACCCCACGGGTGGAAATTGGGGAACAACGTGTAGTCGAGGTTATCCACCATTTCC
>CAZVMA010000003.1:0-3498 GCA_964628545.1 uncultured Pseudomonadales bacterium
CACCAGCTTCGCCGCCGATCTGCGCAAGTGGCTCGGCATCATGGAAACCTACGAATCGGGCGGCCACGCCTACCACGCCACGATGCCGACCGAGAGCCTGCGCGTGGCGCGCAATGCCATGCAGGAGACGGCTGCGCGCGGCTTCACCGCCATTCGCGATGCGCAGCTGGCGCTCGGCGCGCGCGTGCGCGCGCTGCTTGAAGCACGCGGCTTTCCCAGCGTGGCTGCCGAGGGCTTCAAGGCGCCCGGGGTGGTGGTGAGTTACACCACCGATGCCGACATCCAAACCGGCCGTCGCTTCATGGCTGAGGGCCTGCAGATCGCCGCCGGCGTGCCGCTGATGTGCGACGAACCAGCGGGCTTCCGCACGTTCCGCCTCGGCCTGTTCGGGCTCGACAAGCTGGACGACATCGATGGGTCGGTGGCCGCGCTGGCTGCCGCGCTGGACGCCGTGACCTGCGGGCGATCGGCGTGAGCCGCCCGGCCGAGGATGTTCGTCATCCCTCGGCCGAGGGCGAAGCAGCACTGCACGCCGCGCTGACCCTGTTCCACAATCGTCGCGGCAATCCGCTCGAGCCCATCCTGCCGACCGTCGAGGCGCACCCCGATTACCTGTTCGGTCACCTGTTTCTGGGCGCCGTACTGATACTGACCTCGGAGCGGCGCTTCCGTGCTGCCGGTCGCACGCATCTGAGTACAGCCCTGGCGCTGGCGAGCACCGGCACCGACCGCGAACAGGCGCTGCTGGCAGCCCTGGCGCCGCTGGCCCGCGACGACTGGGCCGGCGCCGGACGCGGGCTCGACCGTTATCTCGTTGATCACGCCACTGACGCGTTTGCCCTGCAGATCGGCCAGACCATCGATTTTTTTCGCGGTGACAGTCTCAACCTGCGCAACCGCGTCGCCCGAGTGCTGCCGGCCTGGTCGCGCACCATGCCGGGCTACAGCTATGTGCTGGCCATGTACGCGTTCGGGCTCGAGGAGTGCCACGAATACGCGCAGGCGGAAGCCGCCGGGCTTGCCGCCCTGGAGCTCGAGCCCCGGGACGGCTGGGCCATCCATGCGCTCGCGCACGTGTTCGAGATGCAGGGGCGCACGGGCGAAGGCATCGACTGGCTGCGCGCGCGGCGCACCGACTGGGCGCCGGCCGACCCGCCGAACGGGTTCTCATGCCATAACGCCTGGCATCTCGCGCTGCTGCACCTGGACCGCGACGAAATCGACGACTGTCTCGCGGTGCTGGATTCATGGATCGTGCCCGGCGTCGGCGACTTCGCTTACGGGCTCGCGGACGTGACGGCGCTGCTCTGGCGGCTGCGCATCCTTGGCATCGACGTCGGCTCGCGACTGGCCGAAAACGCGTCCGCCTGGTCCGCAAAACAGGCCACCGAACCCGGCTACTACGCGTTTAACGACGTGCATGCGGCGCTGGCGTTCGCCGGCGCTGGCCAGCTGGACGCGGTAGCCCTGCTTATCGAGGCGGCCCAAACGGCCGTGACCGGCACCGGCATCTCGGCCGAAACCGCCGCCGCAGGGCTGCCGCTGCTGCACGCGATCGCCGACTACGGCGCGGGCCGCTTCGCCGCCGCGGCGGACGCGCTCTCGAACATTCGGGATGGGGCGCGGGCGTTCGGCGGCAGCAACGCCCAGCGAGACCTGCTAACCCTGCTGCTGATCAGCGCGGCCCACCTGGCCGGCCAACCGCGCCAGGCGCGCCACTGGCTGAACGAGCGGCGCATGCGAGTGCCCGCCAGCGGAATGGCCCGCCGGCTCTTCGCGCAAATCGGACATTCGTGAGGCCGGCGGCGTATCCGTCGCGAGTGGGTCACTCGCGGCCAGCACAGTCTGCGGGTCGCTTTGCCTTCGACAGATCAAGTTCGAGCAGCTGAAACTGTACATCGCCGACGGCCGGCACGGATGCGCGCAAGCCCACCACCACGCGATAGCGCGGATCGATCAGAAACGTCACGTCCCGCAGGCCCAGCAGATCGAACACCTGCTGTTCCGGGTCGGCCGACCGCGGCCGACCCGTGAGCGTGAGCGGCAGTGCATTGATGACCTGGCGCCGATTCACGATGTCGGCGCCATCCTTGATCCGAAAGTCCACAGCGAGACGTTCGATTGCGCCTGCCGTCACCGTGAGGTCGAACAGCGCGTCGGCGGACGTGGCGTAGCCCAGCAGCGCCAGCTGCTCGCCGGGCGCGTCGAGCGCGCTTGCCGCCAGCAAATACACCAGCGTGCTGATTTCCAGCACCGGGCTCGACAGGGCAGCCCCATATTGGCGCTGGCGCGTTTCAATATCGGTCCAGGACTGCGGGGGTGTGGCCTCCTCGCCCGCCGCCGGACGCGCGGTGATCCGGTCCGGCCCGAGCGGAGTGAAGCGATACACGCGATAGCGGGGCGAGGGCTGCCGCAGGCTCGCGTACTGCAGAGTAGAACCCGTATCGGCGTCCAGCACCCAGTCACCGCGGAACGTGCGCCACCCGGGGCCGTCCATCACCACCTGCAGCTGGACTGCCGGGCCATCGGGCCGCAGCGCCGGGCGCATGCTGCTGCGGCGCAAGGCATCTGCCGGCAGACGTTCCGCGACGCGCGCGGACAGCGTGAGATCGACCGACAGGAACAGCTTTTCGGCCCGATACCGGGCCACATCCCAAACCAGACACGCCGGCGCGAACGAAACGGCGGCGGCCGACGCCGGCGCTTCGGCCGCGAGCCACGCGGCAACGAGCACGAGCAGGATCCTGCCGAAACGGGAATGTTCCGAACGCCGCACGAGATTGCCTTTGCCGCACCCTTGGTGCCGCGCATCTTACCGCTTGCCGCGAACTGAAGGAGGGTTGATCGACGGACCCGGCCAAGCGGCGATTACGAACCCGCACCATGGGCCTGATCGGGTATTCTGCGCATCAGGCGAGAGGCGGCACGCGCCATGCACAGAGCTTCGCGGCACATCACAACAGCAGCACAGCGCCCGGCGCACGGAATGACAACGCCATGAGCGCGGTTGGCAAGCCCAGCCGGCGAGCCGCGCTTGTCATCGGCCCTCTGCTGTTGTTGCTCGGCACCCTGAGCGCGGCGGCGACGACAGCGGTACGGTCCTCTGGCGAACCTGTTGCTGCCGCGTCGACTGACATCGGCCCCATCACCGAAGAACCAGTGGCGGCTGCGCCGTCTTCCGGGGCGGCAGCAGGGACCGGCACGGGCGATGCGCCCACTCGCGCAGACACTCGCGCAGAGACCCAGGCGGAGCTGATGGCGGTATCCTGCCGCGACGCGGAAAATCGTCCCGACAGCTGGCTGGACCGCACGCACTCCTACCTCAATCAGCGCCTCTGCGAGCCGGCTGCCTGGTTCGACGGCTTTTTTGGCGACGACCGAGCGCTTGAGGAAACCCCCGTGGGCACCTTCTTCCGCTTGCGTAACGAAGTGCGCTGGGACGAATCCGAGGACGCGCAGGCGCGCGTGCGGCTGTCGGCCAACATCTCGCTGCCGGGG
>CAZVMA010000003.1:3520-4479 GCA_964628545.1 uncultured Pseudomonadales bacterium
CGTGCGCGGCGACCTCGAAGGAGAAGTACCGACCGACCGCAACGACCAGGAGACCCGGCTCGGCTTGCGCTACAACCTGAGCGATGCGCAGCGCTCGCGGCTGGACCTCGATGCCACCGTGCGCGCCAACTTCACGTCATTGAATCCGGTGCTGCGGGCGCGCTACCGACACGTGCGACCGGTGAATGAAGACACCTTCCTGCGGTTCACTCAGATCGGCTTCTGGGAACGCGAAGATGGCTACGGCGCCACGACCCGAGGCGATTGGGAGTGGTACCGCAGCTTCGATACGCAGCTGCGCTACACGGCAGAGGGCACCTGGTCGGAAGCGACCGACGGCGTCGACTGGCGCACCAGCGTCACGGGATTCCATCAGCTGAACAGCGCGACCGCGCTGCGCGCCGAGATTGGCACCACCGGCTGGACCGACCCGCGGTTCGAGGCCGGCGAGCATTTCGTGAACTTTCGCTTTCGCCGCACGTTCCTGCGACCCTGGCTGTTCTACGAACTGCAGCCCGAGCGCGCCTGGGTGCAGGAGCGCGACGACACCAGCCGCCAGGGCGACTGGCGGTTCATCCTGACGCTGGAGATCCAGTTCGAGAACGCGCCGGCGCGCGCCGAGCGCGAGGAGCGCGAGGACCGCCGATTCCACGGCTGGCTGGAACGCCAGCTGGAATCCGAATCGGTTACACCCGCAGCAACCGACCCGGATTGACGCCCGAGGGCTCGTTGTCGGTCAGCACCACAGCGCCGTTCACGATGGTGTGCCGGATGCCGTCCGCGACCTGTTTCAGGCGCCGGGCGCCCGACGGCAGGTCGTAGACCACTTCCGGCAGGCGCGCGCCGATGGTGTCGGGATCGAAGATCACCAGATCAGCCGCCAGCCCGCGCCGCACCAGACCGCGATCGTGCAGCCCCCAGACGGTTGCCGTGTCGTAGGTGATCCGTCTTACCGCTTG
>CAZVMA010000003.1:4489-16294 GCA_964628545.1 uncultured Pseudomonadales bacterium
CACCCAGTAGGACAGCAGATGGGTCTGCAGCGAGCTGTCCATGATCTGCGATACCTGGGCGCCCGAATCGGAGAAGGTCGCCAGCGCGCGCGGGTGACGCATCATCTCCAGCACCTGGGACTGGTCCTCGTTGGCAATCGGCTGCCGGAAATACATGCGGAAATCGTGCTCGAGGGCCAGATCGATCATCAGCGCAACCGGGTGCACGCCGCGCGCAGCCGCCAATTCCGCCATCGACGGCTGGTCCCAGCGCATGTCGGCCATGGGGTAGACGTACGCCCACTCGGGCGGTCGAGCCTCGGCGCCCACCACACGCGGCCCGGTGTAGGGACGGCTCGCCACCTCCACCAGTTTCGCCTTCAGCGCGGGGTCGCGCAGCCGCACTTTCTGCTCTGCCAGCGGCAGCGAACGCAGGTCTTTCCAGACATCCCATTTGTCGAACGGCGTGTTCGCCTCGAACGAGAGCATCACGTTCAGCGCGCGCGAATGCACCTGCGCATACATGCGACCACCGGCCGCGGCGGTTTCATCCAGCAGGTCGAAGAACGGACGCCACAGGTCAGGCGCCGCTCGCACGCTGAACATGCCCCACGTCTGCGTGACGCCGGACTCGACCGCAAGATCGCGCAGCCGGTCGAAGTACTCGCGCTGCCGATCCGGGTCGCGCCCCGGCGCTTCGCCCGCGATCTCGAACACGCCCTTGCCCGTCTCGCCGATGGCGTTGACGATGGCGCGCACTTCCTGCCAATCGGCCAGGCGACTGGCCACGGGCCGGTCATCGGCCGTGGTATGGTTGAACGTGCGCGAGGTCGAGAAGCCGATGGCGCCGGCCTGCACCGCCTCTTTCGCCAGCGCGCACATGCGCTTCAGCTCGTCTTCCCTCGCCTGTTCGGCAAACGCGCGCTCGCCCATTACGTACGTGCGCAGCGCCGAGTGGCCGATGTAGCCGGCGTAGTTGATGCCCTTCGGCAGCGCGTCGACCGCGTCGAGAAACTGCGGAAAGGTTTCCCACGTCCAGGGAATGCCGGTGAGCATGGCGTCGCGGCTGATGTCCTCGGCGCGTTCGAGGTTGCGAAACACGAAGTCGGCGTCGCTGGCCTTGCAGGGCGCCAGCGTAAACCCGCAATTCCCCATGACCGCGGTAGTCACGCCGTGGTAGGCTGAACAGGAGCCGATCGGGTCCCAGAACACCTGGGCGTCCATGTGTGTGTGACCGTCCACGAAACCGGGCGCGACCACGTGGCCCTCGGCATCGATCGTGCGGCGCGCGCTGTCTCGAATGCGCCCGATCGCGGCAATGCGGCCATCCTGTATCGCGACGTCGGCCGGGAAGCGCGGACCGCCCGAGCCGTCCACCACCATGCCGTTGCGAATCACCAGATCATATGCCATCGCTGCGCCCCTGCTTCGATCGTTTGACCACGCGGGGAGAGTAGCGCGTTTCCTGCCGGCGCCCAAACCGTCCCGCGGGTCAGAGTGCCCGGGGTGAGTGCCCGGGGTGAGTGCCCTGGGCCAGTGCTTGGGGTCAGTGCCGCAGGTCAGCGCCCCAGGTCAGGTCAAGGTTCAGAACAGCAGGGCGGTCATGCGCCGACGCGCTGCCCGCACCACGGCCTCGTCGTCGATGACGTTGAAGGCGTCCACCAGAGTTTTCCGCGCGCGTCCGTCCTCCCACGCGCGGTGCGAGCGCAGCAACTCCAGCAGCACATCAAGCCCGGCTTCCGCGTTGCCGTCGGCCACCAGACGAACTCCCAGCAGCAGCCGGGTTTCCGGATCGCCCGCACCATCGCGGACCGCGGCCTCCAGCACCGCGCGCGCGGGCGCCTCGGCGGCCAGCCGACCAAAGGCCATGCGCGAGCGAGCGCGACCGACTTTCGGATCAGCACCAAGATTGGCGGGCAGCGCCTCGAGAATCGTTTCCGCTTCGCTGTAGTCACCGGTGGTGACCAGGGCCAGCGCCAGGTCAAGCCGAAGCTCGGGTTTGTCGGGCGCACCCGCCACCGCCTCACGCAGGCGCGCAACGATTTCCGCCGGCGACTCGGCGGGCGCTTCGCTTGCCGCGGGCGCAAGCGGCACGACGCCGTGCTCCTCGAGAAAGCGCCGCACCTGGCCCTCGGGCAGGGCGCCGGGGAAGCCGCCGGCAATACGGCCGTCCTTCAGCAGCATCACCGTCGGCACCGAGCGAATCTGGAAGTAGGAGGCCAGCTGTTGCTCGCGGTCGATGTCGACCTTGGCCAGCAGGAAACCGCCCGCGAACTCACCGGCCAGCTTCTCCAGGATCGGGCCCAGCGCCTTGCAGGGCGCACACCAGGTGGCCCAAAAATCCACCAGCACCGGCACCTCACGGGATCTCAGGATGACATCCTGCTCGAACGTGGCGACGGTCGCGTCGAAGATGGTGGCCACCGAGGTATCCTGTTTGTTGTCGAGAATCTTCACGTGGACTCCTTAGTCATGGGTTCCGCGGGGTAACGGCACGGGTTAAGCGGCCCTGATTGAACGGCCAGCGCTGTTCGCCAAGCCGAGCGACTCATTTAAGCGGCACACCCTGCAGGGTGATGCGGTGCATCAGGCGGCGCTCGCCGTGGTAGTCGTTCAGCGCATAGTGCCAGGTGGCGCGATTGTCCCAGAACGCGACCGATCCCGGTGCCCAGCGAAAGCGGCAGGTGTATTCCGGTCGAGCCGCCTGGCGATACAGGTAGTCGAGCAGCGGCTTGCTTTCTTCGACGCTCCACCCCTCGAACCGCAGCGTGAACGCCGGATTCACGTACAGCGCACGCCGCCCGCTGATCGGGTGGGTAATAACCACGGGATGCACGGCATCATTTACCGCGTCGGGATTGCTGAAGGTATCGGACTGATCGG
Source organism: uncultured Pseudomonadales bacterium (assembly GCA_964628545.1). Classification (GTDB taxonomy): domain Bacteria; phylum Pseudomonadota; class Gammaproteobacteria; order Pseudomonadales; family Azotimanducaceae; genus UBA7803. The sequence continues at coordinate 7,352 of CAZVMA010000003.1, forward strand.
TAGCGCGGTAAGCGCCGGCATTACCAAAGACGTGGCGCGAGGAGTGCACCGCGCGCAGGCCGAGCAAGGTGGCCCTGAGCCCGTCCGACAGGCCTTCGAACGCGGCGTACATGCTCGAAAACAGAGTATCGCCGCCGGACTCGGGCAGCTCGCGCGCAACCAGAATGGAGCCCATAGCCGGCACCCCATCATAGGAATGATCGGTGTGCCAGCCACCGCCGATGTTGTTGCGCTGGTCGGGCTCCTTCCGCACTTCCGCGACTGCCGGATATCCCGGGACAGCACGAAAGAACCGGTTGATATCGATGGCGCCGAAGCGGGCCGCCAGAGCCAGGTGCTCGTCCACCGACAGCGACTGGTTGCGGAAAAACACGACCCCGTGCTCGCCCAGCGCCGCGGTGATGCCCTGCACTTCTTCATCCGCAAGCGCCGCCAGGCGCACGCCGGTCAATTCCACGCCACAGCCGCCCATGGGTTGTTCGATGGCCAGCATGCTCTCTCCCGTGGTCAGTAGCCGAACACCGGATTCAAGGTGCGCCGAATCAGATCGTCGATGGCGGCAATCCCGTCGGCATCGAAGTAATCATGGTAGCCGCCGACCTTGGCGCGACGCGTCTTGAACGAGTCGGGGTTCGCCGGGTCGCCGGGCCGCAACCGATCAGACTCGGACTGGGCCTCGCGCTCGCGCTGGCGCATGTTCTCGACCGAGGCGTAATCCACGACCTCGGACACGCGTGCCGAATCGGGCGCCAGGTCGAGGAACCCGGCCAGCCGCTGCAGCTCGCGTGCCGTGTCTGCGCGCATGTCTTCATAGCGCACCGTCAGCCCTTCGCCAACCTCGGTGAACCCGTCGGCCCACTCGTTCATGAACTCGATCACTTTGCTGACGCCGGACGGACCCATGGCGAAATCCCAGGGGCTGGTTGCGGGGTCGGCGGGATACTGGTTCAGCAGAATCTTGTGCGGCCGCATGCGGTGCTTCCACTGAAAGTACTGCGACATGGTGACATCGGCCGGGTGCCGCACCAGCAGCACAACGCGCTGGTTGGTGTAGGCGCGCTTCGACCCGGCGTCGCCCGTGTAGTCGCGCAGATAGTTGTCGTGGGTGAAGAAAATGCGGGGGATGACGCTGTTCTGCCGGTGGTAGTTATCGAATTCGAGCAGATCCACGTCGCCCAGCCCGAACTCCAGCTGGTACAGGCGCGACAGCATTACCCGCACCCACGTGCGGCCGCTCTTGCCGAACGACACCACCGCATAGTCGGCCTGATCAAGTCGGCGCTGGTCAAACCAGCCCCGCAGGCGTCGCTCGATCCGGAACCGCTGCCCCCTCGGCAGCACCGCAAGCGATTGTTCCAGTACCCGTTGCAGCATGATGGGGAATCCCGCTTTGGCGCTGTGCGCGACGGCGCGCGACTGTGCGCTTACAATTTCCGCTGCCGCGCATTGTAGCTGCTGCGGCAACCCGGTCGACAAAGGAATCGCACAGACCATGAACGCAACCGATGCGCCCGTCACGGCCGCCGGCTGGCGCGCCCGCCGCAGACAGCTGGTGAAGGCAACCGGCCGCAGCGTCATGGCGCTGGTCGCCGCGTTTTTCCGGCGCCAGTCGCTGATCGGCGCCACGCCCGTATTCGAGCGCGACGTGCTGCCGTGGCTGGCCGAGTTCGAGTCGCACTGGCCCGAGATCAAGGCCGAACTGGACGCCGTGCTGGGCGCACACGACCGGCTGCCGGCATTCCACGAAGTGTCGCCGGACCAGGCGCGCATCTCCACCGGCACCAGCTGGCAGGTCTATCCGTTCTACACCTTCGGCGACGCCTACCCACCCCACTGCGAAGCCTGTCCGCGCACTGCCGCGCTGTTGGCGGGGGTGCCGGACCTGCGCAACGCCATGTTCTCCATCTTGGCGCCGCACTATCACATTCCCGCTCATCAAGGCCCGACCAACGGCATCATTCGCGTGCACCTGCCGCTGCTCGTGCCGCGCGATCGCGCGCGCTGTCGAATTCGGGTGGGCGACGAAATCCTGGTCTGGGAACTGGGCCAAGCCGTCGTGTTCGACGACTACTACGAGCACGAGGTCTGGAACGACACCGACGAGACGCGCGTGGTGCTGTTTTTTGACGTTGACCGGCCGATGCGCCCGCTCGGGCGCCTGCTGAATCGGGCGATCATCGCCCTGTTCAAGCAAAGCGCCTACATCAAGGACGCCAAGCGCAACATCGAGGCCCGCTTCGCGGCCCGCGCCTGAGGGCGCCGCTGCCGTCCGCGAGTCAGACGGGGTCGACCGCTCGCCCTCGCCGCAGGCGATCTCGCAGCCAGTAGTACGGCGCCAGCGCCGCCACCATCCACTCGAACGGCCGCATCAGGTGCGAGAGCAGCGCTTCGCGGTAGCGCGAGCGTGTGACCCAGTGCTTCAGCTTGGTCTTCGGTTTGGGCTTGTAGTTGAAGTTGTCGCTCTTGCTGATGCTCTGCGTGGCCAGCATGGGGAACACCGCATAGGTGCCCGGCAGGCGCGAAAACGCCGAGTCGAGCGCGCGACCGATGATGCGCGTAAAGGCGATGCCCGGCGCGCCGTAGGGATGATCGCGCAGCCACGTCATCAGACGCGGGCTGACGATGTAGGCGTGCGCGCAAGCAGAGCGCGTCTTCAGCAGGTTTGGCCGCAGGAACCAGGCCGCGACCGGCCAGTGCCCGAGGTACAGGATGCGCCAGTCGGACGGCAGGCGCCCGACCGTCAGCGCCAGTTCGCGCAGACGGGTCGGCGTAATGCGGCGCACGAACTGCACGTCGTCCTCGAACACCAGCGCCGTCTTGCAGCCGCGCTCGAGCGCGTCGATCGAGCACTGTCGGTGCGACTCCCAGCTGCCGATGATGCCCTTTTTCGGGTGCTTGTCCGGGCGGAAGAAACGCACGTGGCGACAGAGGCCGGTGCGATGGAACTCCTCGGCCACCCGCAGCGCCCGATCATCGCGCGTTTTCAGCGAAATGCAGTACACCGCATCCAGAAAGGACCAATCGAGCGTGGCGGGCGCCGACAGGTCGCTGCAATGCGGACAGCCGGGTTTGGGCGGACAACCATGCCAACTCGGGCCAGGTGCGGTGTCATCGGTCATAATCGTGTGTCTCCATCGGCCGGCACGGACAGCGTGGCGGCCAGACCCGCCGCCAGCGAAACGCGCGGCTGCCAGCCCGTGCGGGCAGTGAATGTTGCATTGCTGCACACCCAGTTCGGGTGGTACAGCTCCCGGACCTTGCCGGGCGACAGCATGGGCGCGCGGCCGACCAGCCGCTGTGCACTGCTGCCGACCCAGGCGACCGCAGCCAGCACCGACCGCGGCAGGGCAATCGGGCGGACCGGCGCGCCCCGCAACCCCGCCACTGCAGCAATGACGGCGGGCCAATCATAGCCGTCCGGCGTGCCGTCGTGGATCTCGTAGCAGTGTCCGTCGGCAGCGGGCGTACCCAGCCAGGCGGCAATCGCGCCCACCACATCATCGACATGAATCAGCGCAAATCGACCATCGTGGCGCGGGATGATACCGCGGCCTGACCAGAGACCGCGCAGCAGGGGCTCCAGTTCCGTGTCCCCGGGGCCGTAGACCGCGGGCGGGCGCAGCAGCGTCGCCCGCGCACCCGCCGCCAGGACCGCCCGCTCGGCCGCCGCCTTGCTGGCGGCATAGTGCGAAAGCTGAGGCTCACGGGCCGCCAGCGAGGAGATGTGCAGCAGACGCGACGCCGGCGCAACGTCGGCGCGCGCCGCAAGCAGCGCTTCCGTGCCCCGAACGTTGACGGACGCAAATGCGTCGTAGGTTGCACCGCGCACAGCGCCCGCGCAGTGAATGACGATGGCGGCGCCGGCACAGAGCTGGCGCAGCGCATCGAGGTTCGACAGGTCACCCGGAATCCAGTCGATGCCGGCCGCGACCACCCCGCCCCGCCGGGTGAGCGCCCGAACTGGGTGGCCCTGGGCAGCCAGCGCTGCTGCAAGCCGGCGACCGATGAATCCGGTGGCTCCGGTGATCGCGATGACTGCCGGATGGGACATGGGGTTACGCCGCCCGGGGGCAGCGCGCCGTCAGCCGACGGCCTGAACCTTGTTCGTGAGGTGCTGCCAACCGCCCCGACCATTGCCGTCGATGCCGCGCGCGGCCGCGTAGTCGGCACGGGCGCGAGAGCGGGACGGCTTGCCGGAAGAGGTGCGAGGCAGCGTGTGCGCCTCGACCAGCTCGACCTCGCAGTCGCAGGCGAATTCGGCGCGCACGCGCGCCTCGATCTGGGCGCGCATGCGATCGCGCTGACCGACATCGGCCTCGCGGCACTGCACGAGCATGACCACGCGCTCGCCGACATCGCGGTCCTGCAGCGAGAAGGCCATGGCGTCACCCGAGCGTACGCCGGGATACTGTTCGGCAATGTATTCAAGATCTTGCGGCCAGTAGTTGCGGCCGTGCACGATAATCAGGTCCTTCTCGCGGCCGGTGATCACCAGTTGGCCATCGACGAGATAGCCAAGATCGCCGGTGTTCAGCCACTCGCCGTGGAGTGCTTCCTGCGTCGCCTCGGGATTGTTCAGGTACCCGGACATGACGCTGGCCGTGCGCGTGTACACGGTGCCGATAACCCGCTCAGGCAGACGCTCGCCGTCCGCGCCGCGGATCTCGATCTCAATACCGGCCAACGGGCGACCGCAGATCACAAATTCCAGTGTCGGCGCCGACCCGCGGGCGCATACCGGCGCCGCAATGCGCGACTCGACGCAGCGGCTGCGATCGACCACGTCGCTGCGCACCCCGCCCGTCAGGCGCGAGAACGTGATCGCCAGGCCGACCTCAGCCATGCCATAGCACGGCAATAGCGCGCCCGCGTCGAACCCGCTGCCGTCGACGGCGGACACGAACTCCTGGATGGTGCGCATGCGGATCATCTCGGCGCCAATGCCGGCGATACGCCAGCGCGACAGGTCGTACTCGCGACCCTCGCCCTCCCGCATGCGCCGGGCGCACAGGCCGTAGCCAAAGGATGGACCGAACGAGATGGTGGCGCCGGAGGCTTCGATCAGCTTCAGCCAGAGCCGCGGGCGCAGGGCGAAGTGGCGCGAGTCCAAATACGCGACCGGTACCCCACCGGCGATGGGGGTCAGCAGTTTTCCGACCAACCCCATGTCGTGATAGAAGGGCAACCAGGAGAAGAAGCGATCGTCCGGCGCCAGTTTCAGGCCGTCGAAAATGATCGCCGCCAGGTTGGCCATCACCGCCCGCTGCGTCATCAACACACCGCGCGACACCCGTGTGCTGCCCGACGTGTACTGCACGTAGGCGTCCGCCTCGGCGGCGACGACGGGCAGGTCACCGGAGGGCTCGTGGCGCGCGACGAACTCGTCCAGCGTGCCCATGTGGCCAAGCGCCAGTTCGCCCGCGGCGTCCTGCATGAATTCGGTGAAGCTGTCGGAGCCAAACAAGGCCCGCGCCTCGCAGTTGCGCACCAGGAAAGACAGCTGCCGCACGTACGCGTCTCGCCCACCCAGATTGACGCTGGCATTCAGCGGCACGGGCACCAGGCCCGCGTACTGGCAGCCGAAAAACACCTCGACGAATTCCGGACGCGTTTCGGCAATGACGGCGACCCGCTCGCCGGGAACGAAACCGGCGGCCAGCATGCGGCGACCCAGCGCCCGGGCACGCTCTCTCAGGGTCGCATAAGAAAGGTGCTCCGTCAGTGCGCCACGGCTATCGTGGAAACTGAGGCCCGCTTCGGTTTGCGCCGCGCGATCCAGCGCTTCGGGCAGTGTCGCGGGGAACGTTGCGGGTGAAGCCGCGGGAAACGCCAGGGGTGCTGACGCGGGTACGGTGGACGACGAGACGGTTACCGGCTTTGAGGCGGCCACTGTCCCCAACCCGACGGCCAGATCACCCGAAGGCATGCCGACCAAACCGGGGGCCGATGCCGATACCGCCACGCCGCTCAGAGTGCGAATTGCTGCCACGTCTGACCTGTCCCTGTGTTCCGACTCCCCGTCTCCGCCGCGATTGTAGCCATGGTCATGAATACATTGTGAATAAATTTTTGACCAATAACCTACTTTCGGGCAGATAATGGAGAAATGATGAAACAAAAACTGAGCGTCAAGCCTATCCGATCCACAAAGGAGCGCAAGGCATTCCTTGCGCTCCCCGGAACGATTTATCGCGACGACCCGGCTTGGGTTGCGCCCCTGCGCTTCGATCGGGCCCAGCAGATCTCGGAGCGGCAGAACCCGTTTTTCCGCCACGCAAGCTGGCAGGGATTCCTGGCCTGGCGCGGCGACACGCCGGTCGGGCGCATCAGCGCCCAGATTGATCGGCTGAATGTGGATCTTGGGCGGCCGACACTCGGCTACTTCGGCCTGCTCGAGGGCGTCGACGATGCCGAGGTCTTCGCTGCGCTGTTATCGGCCGCTGAGACCTGGCTGCGCGAGCGCGGCATGAAGGAACTGCTCGGTCCGTTCAATCTCGGCATCAATCAGGAGGTGGGGCTGCTGGTCGACGGCTTCGACACGCCGCCCTACTTCATGATGACCCACGCCCGGCCCTGGTATGGGCCGCACGTTGCGGCGGCCGGCTACGCGGTGGCAAAAGAGCTGCACGCCTACGAGGTCACCCCCGCGTTCACGCACCCACCGCTGATGCAGGCCCTGATGCGCCGCCTGGGCGACCGGTTGGTGGTGCGCCAGATCGACACCCGTCGCGTCGAGGACGAACTGCGTACCATCTGCGACGTGTTTAATGACGCTTGGGCCCAGAACTGGATGTTCGTGCCGTTCACGCACGAAGAGTTCATCCGCATCGGCAAGGAAATGCTGCTGGTGATCGGGCCCGAATTCATCCAGATCGCCGAGCTGGACGGCGAAGCAGCCGCCTTCATCGTCATGCTGCCGAACATCAACGAGTGTTTGCACGACCTCGACGGCCGCCTCTTCCCCACCGGCTGGGCGAAACTGCTGTGGCGATTGAAGGTACGCCACCCGGCGAGTGCACGGGTACCGCTGATGGGCGTGCGTCAGGCGCACCAGAACACCCGGTTCGGACCCGGCCTGGCGTTCGCGGTCATGGCTACCGTGGCCGCCGAGGCCGTGCGCAAGGGCGTGCGCATGGTCGAGATGTCCTGGATCCTGGAGGATAACGCCGGCATGCGGCACATTATTGAATCGATCGGCGGCCAGCTGACGAAGCGTTACCACATGTTTGGGAAACCCATTTTGCCGGTGCCGCCGCGCCATCTGCAGGCAGCGCAGCCGTAGCATCCGTGGCTGAGCTCGACATTGTCGTGTTGGCCGGCGACCGCGGACCCGACGATCCGCTGTGTCGCGCGGCCGGCGTGCCGGCCAAGGCGCTGGTGCCCGTTGGCGGCGTGCCGGTGCTGGCACGCGTGTTGCGCGTGCTGTCGGCCTGCTCCGACCCCGGCGCCCGCGTCGTCTGCGGCCCGGCCATTGAGGCTCTGGACGCGCCCTGCGCCGCGCCAGACGCGAATCATCCAAACACCCTGACCGGCTGGCTGGCCGCTACCGGCTTTCACTGGGTGGCGCCCGCCCAGTCACCCGCCGCGAGCGCGCTGGCGGCCGTCCGCACTACCAGCGGCGCGGGCCGTCTGTTGCTGCTGACCACCGGCGATCACGCGCTGCTGACCGAGGCCATCGTTGCGGACTTTCTGGCCGGCGCCCGTTCCGCCCACGCGGCAGGGGCCGATCTGGCGGTGGGGTTCGTGTCGCTTGAGCGGGTGCAGGCGCGGTTTCCCGATACCCGGCGTACGCCGCTGCGTTTCCGGGACGGCGCGGTGTGCACCTGCAACCTGTTCGCGCTGCTGCGGCCGTCCGCGCTCGGCGTCATCGAGCTCTGGCGCCAGGTCGAGCAGGACCGCAAGCAGCCCTGGAAAATCGTGCGGCTGCTGGGGATCGCAACCCTGCTTCGCTACGTGCTGGGGCGCGTAACGCTTGCCGAGGTGCTGACCCGCCTGGGACGGATCACCGGCACCCGCATCGAGCCCGTGCTGCTTGACCACGCAACGGCCGCGGTCGACGTGGACAGCCCGGCCGACTGGGATCTGGTCCGGGACTTGGTCGACAACCGTGCCGAGAAGAATGTCGAAGACGATGTCGCCGAGAACATCGAAGCGAGGGTCGCGAAGACTGCCGCGGAGAATCAGACGTGAGGCGCGTGGGCGCGCGGCAATCGCCAGCAGGTCTCCCGGGTGCTGAAGCCGCCGGCGCCCAGCCGACGCGCGCGACACGTCAGCATCCAGCCGTTCGGGTCGGGCGCCACGCGATAGTGATTCCAGCCGGCGGCGCCCTGCAGCGACGCCGACGGCGCACCGATCACCGGTATCGTGCCCACCGCCCCTTTGATCGCGCTGGTCACGTCTCGATGGCCGTGGCCGTGGATGACCAGCTCTGCCCCCGCTTCCGCGAGCACGCGCACGCACGCCCGCGCATCACGCAGGCGCTTGCGCCAGCTGTGGCCTTCGGGCTGCGGCGCGTGGTGCATGACCACCAGCCGGAAGGCGCCCGCCGAGGCAAGCTGCTCAAGTGTCCGACCCAGCGCTTCGCGCTGCACGCGGCCCACGCGTCCATCAGCGAACAGCGGCCAGGTGGGCACACTCGAATTAACGCCCACCAGCGCGACCGCGCCCTGACGGCGCACGAACGGGAATGCATTTTCCGGCCCCTGAGGACCCTCGCCGGGGTCCGCCCCGCCGTTTCCCAGGCTGGTCGCGCCGACGCCCGACACCGGGCCGAAGTAGCGACGCCAGCGCCCCACGGTGCGCGCCCAATCGTCGCTGACCAAGCGGTCATGATTGCCCGGAATCACCAAAGTCGACGCGGCGGGACCGAGCATCTCGAGCCAAGCCAACGCCTCGTCGCACTCGGCCGGCAGCCCAAGATGGGTGAGATCACCCGAAACCACG
>CAZVMA010000003.1:16304-26257 GCA_964628545.1 uncultured Pseudomonadales bacterium
GCGCGCAGGTCGTCCACGACCGCAGCCAGCACCTCCGATCGGTGGTGCCAGCGCCGTTTCCGGCGCCAGGAGAGATAACCAAGCCCGCGCTTCAGGCCAAGCCCGTACGGCGCGATTTCCGCCAATGTGGTGAGGTGCGGGTCGGACAGATGCCCGATAGTCACCGGCGCCCATTGGCCCGGATCAGATTGCTCGGCCATGCCGTGGCTGCTCGCGTGGACAGGACTGCTACCATACCGCGCTTTCGCCGGACGTGGCTGTGAACACGGCAAAACCGACTTCCACAACAGCGCCGGCCTCGGCGTCTGCCGCCGGAGCAACGGCGATCCTGATCAATACGGCGAACCGCTACAACCGGCGTCACCCTGATGTCGGCGCGCGCATCGCCCGCGCGCTGCCGAACGCGCTGGTCATCGCCACCCGCGGTATCGACGAGATCGAATCTGCCCTCGACCGCGTGCGCCAGAGCGGCGCCGACCTCTTGGTGCTGAACGGCGGCGACGGCACGGTACAAAAGGTGGTCACCGCCCTGCTCGCGCGACCGGACCCAGCCGCGCTGCCGACGCTGGCCCTGCTACCGGGCGGCACCACCAACATGACCGCGCGGTCGATCAACGGTCGCGCGCTGTCGTTCGATCGCGCGCTCGCGGCGCTGGCTAACAAAGCGCCAACGCGCCGAGACCGCATCCTGCGTCCAGCGCTGCTCGCGACGCTGCCGTCAGGCCGCCAGGTGGCCGGCTTTTTCTGGGGCATGGGCGCCGTGCTGCGCGGCATCGAGTACTGCCAGAAAACCGTGTACGAAGCCGGTATCGGTGGCGAGCAGGCCTCGGGTGTCGCCCTGGTACGCACGGTCATCGGCATCGCCCGCAGACAGCCGCCATTCGCGGGCGGCGCGACCGTGGATCTGGCCGGCGCCGAGCCCAGCGGCCGCTTCGAGGCCAGCATCCTCCTCGCCACCACGCTGGAACAGCTGTTCCTCGGTATCCGACCTTTCTGGGGGCCCGAGCGCGGCACGCTGCGCGGAGTGCTGATCGAAGAGCCCGCACATCGCTTGCTGCGCAACCTGCCGGCCCTGCTGCGAGGACGACCGAACCGCCACATGACGGCCGCCACCGGCTACCACCCGATCAGCACGGACCATCTGAGAGTCAGCGCCAGCGGCCGCTTCACGCTGGACGGCGAACTGTACGACTTCGAGCCAGGTGGGCTACAGCTTGCGCCATCGGCGCCACTCGGCTTCCTGCGCCTGGGGGCACCATGACCGTTCCCGCTGAGCTCACCGCGCTGATCGCCGCCGAGTCGGCGCGCATACCAGCGCCAGCCGCGCTGGCGCTGCTCGCCGCTGTGCGGGAGCGGTTCGGGCCGGATTTGGTCGCCGTGCTCTATTACGGCTCCTGCCGCCGCAGCAGCGCCCCCGATGGACTGCTCGATTTTTACCTGTTGGTCGACGGCACCCGCACTTTGCGGCCGCTGGAGGCGGTGCTGCTGCGCGTGCTGGAACCCAACGTCTATTACCTCGAAGCGCCCTGCGCTGACGGGGTGGCTCGCAGCAAGACCACCATGGTGACCTGGGATGCGTTCCGGCGCGGCACCACGCCGCGCTGGTTCCATTCCTACCTGTGGGGGCGCTTCAGCCAGCCGACCAGCGTGCTGTGGACGCGCGACGAGGCCGCGGCCAGGGCCGTGCAGGTCGCGCTGGCGCAGGCGCCGATGACGTTCATCCGCAAGGTCTTGCCGCTGCTGCCGGACGACTTCAGCGCCGAGGATCTGTGGCTCACCGGTCTCGCAACCAGCTACCGAACCGAGCTGCGCAGCGAGCGGCCGGACAAACTCCGACGCCTGTACCAGGACGAAGCCGATCATCTGGATCGGGCGGTTGCGGTGTGCGCCGACCGGCTCGGCTACGCGACCGGCACGCCCGGGCGCTACCGCAACCCGCTCGGCCCCAGCGCGCGCCAGCGCGGGCGCATAGCCTGGCGCGTGCGCATGATCAGCGGCACGCTGCTGTCTTTTCTGCGCATCGTCAAAAGCGCCGCCACCTTCGACGGCGCACTCGACTACGCCGCCTGGAAGCTGTCGCGACAGTCCGGCCGCCCGATCAGCATTCCGCCCCAGGTTCGGGCGCATCCGTGGCGCCACGCGCCCGCTTTTTTCTGGCGCCTGTACCGCGAGGGCGTGTTCCGGTGACGCCGCGCATCTGGGCCGTCCTCGGCGACAAACTGGGCGACAACGCCCAGGTGCACGCCATCGCCGCCGGGCTGCCCTGGCCGGTCGAGGTGCGACAGCTGGTGTTCAAGCCCCGCTATCGCAAGGGCAAGCCCTGGTTTAACGCCTCGCTGCGACACGTCGACCGAGCACAGTCAGCGCCGCTCGAGGGACCTTGGCCGGATCTGGTGATCACCATCGGCCGCCGTCCGGCCATGGCGGCACTGTGGATCAAGGCGCAATCAGGCGGCCGTACCCGCATCGTCATCATCGGCAGACCGAAGCGCGACCTTGCTGCGTTCGACCTGGTGATCGGATCGGCCCAGTACCAGCTGCCCGATGCGGCGAACGTCGTGAAGATCGGCCTGCCGCTGATGCGGGCGGAACCCGAACGGCTCGCCGCCGCCCGTCGCGAGTGGGCCGAGCGCCTGGACGCGTTGCCTCGCCCGCTGGTGGTGCTGCTGGTCGGCGGCGCGACCAAGCCCTACCGGCTCGACGCCGACACCGTGCCGGAACTCTTGGCCGCGGCCGCGCGTTACGCCGGCGCCAGCGGCTCGATCTACATCTCGACCAGCCGCCGCACCGGGCCCGCCGCGCGGGCGGCACTGGTTGCCGGCTGCCCGGCCAATGCGCTTCTGTATCAGGCCGGAAGCGATGCCCCGAACCCGTATCTGGCACTGCTCGACGCCGGCGACGCGTTCGTGATCACCGGTGACAGCATCTCCATGTTGACCGAAGCTGCGCGGCTCGGCCGCAAGATTGCGGTGTTCGATCTGCCCCTGCACCCTTTCTGGGGTCGCCTGCTGCGCTTCCGCGGATTGCTCGAGCGGCTGCGCCTGGTCGGCTTCGAGCGCAACCTGGGTGCTTTCCATCAATGGCTTTATGCGCATAATCGCGCTGTACCAAGCGGTGCCGAGCTGCTGGACGCTCCGCCGCCGGCTGACGACGACGGACTGGCGCGGGTCGTCGACCGCGTGCACGCCCTGCTGGCGCTGAGCGAAGCGTCAGCGGCGCGCTCGGCGCCTGCGCGACAATCGGGAACGGAGGAACCATCTCGATGAACTACCGGGTCTTCATTCACACCAATCCGAAACAGATCGTGGGCGCCATCGTCGCGCGCCACGCGATGCAGCGGCACAGCCCGAACGCCGACAAATTCGACGTCGAATTCATCAACACGGCAGACCACGCGTTTTTGGCCGAGCACGAGGGCCGCGAGTATCTGCGCGACGGCATCCATCGAGTCTGGCTGAACGATGATCTGCAGTCGTTCACGCCGCTGCGCTTCATGCCGCCGGAGATCATGGGCTACGAGGGTCGGGCGCTGGTGATCGACCCCGACATCTTCGCGGTGGCGGACGTCTACGAACTGCTGACCCGCGACATGGGCGGCAAGGCCATCCTGTGCCGACAGCGTTCCGGCACCAAAGGCGTGGTCGATCGCTGCTTCGCGAGCAGCGTCATGCTGCTCGACTGCGCCCAGCTGAAGCACTGGCAGTGCGAGACCCAATTCCGCGCGATGTTCGACTTCAAGCTCGATTACCACGACTGGATCTGCCTGAAGAGCGAACCGCGCGAATCCATCGGCATGTTCGAGAACGAGTGGAACGACTTCGACCGTCTGACCACCCGCACCAAGATGCTGCACAACACCCGGCGCAAGACCCAGCCCTGGAAAACCGGCCTGCCGGTCGACTGGCGGCCGGCCGAGCGCTTTCGAGCTTTCCCGCCCATCGGCTGGCTGATGCGCGCACGGCGCAAGCTGTTCGGCGAATACGCGTTTCTGGGTGCCTACAGCCAGCATCCGGACCGCAACCAGGAGCGCCTGTTCTTCGGCCTGCTCGCAGAATGCATGGCGCTGGGGCTCGTCACCGAGGACATGCTGCAGGCGGAGATCGCCCAGCGGCACGTGCGCGACGATGCGCTGCAGGTGCTGCGGCGTACCGCACCACTGGCGCCGCCGCCCGGGCCGCCTATCGCCCTGCCGGCCTGAGCCCCCGGCGGGCTGCTGCAGAGGTGGCGGCAAAACGCCGATACGCCACCGAGACCGCCGGCTAGAAGAGGCCGAGCACCCGGTCAACCGCCACCTTCAGCGCGGCTGCCGGGTCGATCGGCGCCGGCGTGAAAGGCACGAATCCATCCGTCAGCCAGCGGGCGCTGCCGCGCGCCACCAGGTCGGCATGCAGACGACGCACGTCGCGACGCAGGCGTCTCGGGGCGAGCGCCTGCACTGCACGATGCGACAACGCCTGCCAGCGATACTCGCCCGCGTGCCGCCACCAGTGGGCTTCCAGCGGTCGGACATCATGCAGATAAGTGGGGCGGCCGGAGGCGATGGCCTCGAGCACCATCGATACGCTGTCCGAGGTCACCACCAGACGATCAGCCAACCCCAGCACGGCGCGATAGGGATTGGATCCTGCGCGGCTGAACGGGTGCAGAAACAGCGGCTGCTCGAGACCGGCGCCAAGAACCTCCAGAAACGCCGACGGCGTACGCGGCGAACCGACGACCAGCCAGGAACCACCCGCCGCTGCCCGCGCCGAATTCAGCGCACGCGCCATGGTGCGCGCACGTTCAGCGTCAAACCGCAGGTAGCCGCTGTTGCCGCCGACCAGCACGCCGGTCCACGGTCGCGGCAGCCGGGCAAACGGCAATTCGGGCCCCAGCGTGCCAGGTGCAGCCGCAAAACCCTGCTGTCGGGCCACCGGCAGCGGCGGGACGACGCCGGTCGCGGCGGTCAGCGGCAGCGGCAGCGGCAGCACGTTGTCCCCATCCGGCACGTCGTACTGACTGCTGGTTATCACCAGATCGAAGGCCGCCGGGTGCGCCCACGGCCGCCCCAGATGCACGATCCGGGTGCGCCCGCCGCTCGCCGCGCGGATGGCCCGCGCAACGGGTTCGGAGCGCCGCCCTGCAGCAAGCACCAGATCCGGGCCGGACGCCGCGCTTCGGACGCTGTCCGGCAGCCCCAGTGCCGCACGAGCCGAGGGCGCGAGCCCAAGCGTGTGGGGCCTGCGCAGGGCCTGGGTCAGCAGCTCGGCGCCGTGGAACCGCAGCGTGCGGGTTTCGGCACGAAAACCCCCGCGAGCAACCAGCGCCTCGGCGAGCGCCTGCACCTGGGCGTTGTCGCCCGCCTTCGGACCCAGCAGCAGCCAGATCACGCGCGCCGCACGCGCCGGTTCGTCCGCGCTCGATTGATCCTGCAAGACGATGCTCCCCGTGACCGTCAACCCGGCGCGAGCGCCGTTTGTGCTGCCTGCGCCGCGTCCGTAAACTGCCGTCCGCATGTGTGCGGCGGACTGCGTCGCCCTGCCCTTACCTGGAACAGGATCGCCCATTGACTGAACGGCCTGCGCCCGACCAACCCGCCGCGCGGGTCACCTGGCGGCATCACCTGGAAGCCGCGCCGCTGCGTCTCCTGTGGTCCGCCAGCCGGGTTCTGCCGCGCCGTCTGGTCGCCCGCAGCGCCGGCGCGCTGTTCGCTGCCCTGGGGCCACGCACCCGCAAGCAGCAGCACGTTAAGCGAAATCTGGCCTTCGTCCAACCCGACGCCAACGACGCCGACATCGCGCAGCTGGCACGCGCCGTGTGGCGCAACTTCGGTATGGTGCTGGCCGAGTTCCCGCACCTCGACGCCATCGCGACCGAGGATCTGACGCTCGAGATCGATGCACCGACCCAGGCCTTGCTCGACCAAAAACAGCCGTTTGTGCTGCTGACCGCGCACCTCGGCAACTGGGAGGTGATCGGCGGCTGGCTTGCCCGATCGGGCGTGCCGATTACCGCCATCTACGACCGCAACGCGAACCCGCTGCTGGAGCGCGCCATCCAGCGCTTTCGCCGCGAAGACATCATCGAATTCACCGACAAGGCCGGCTCACTGCGGGCTCTGATGGCGGCTGGGCGGGCCGGTCGATCCATCGCGCTGCTGCAGGACACCCGGGTCGATTCCGGCGTGCCGCTGCCGCTGTTCGGGGTAGCGACCCCGACCACCATCAGCCCGGCCAAGATCGCGCGCCGGTTTGGTTATCCGCTGGTGCCGGCTGAGTTGCGGCGCCTGCCCGGCCAACGCTTCCACCTGCGCCTGCACACGCCGATTCCGGTCGCGCCGGACGGGGACGAACGAACCGCCGCCGAAACCGCGACGCTCACCTATCACCGCCTGCTGGAGGACTGGATCCGGGCGCGCCCGGGCGAGTGGCTGTGCACCAAGCGGCGCTGGCCCAAGACCGCGCAGGCCCGTCCGTGACCGTCCTCGATCGACACCTGATCCGCATGGTGTTGACGCCGACCCTGGCCGGTACGCTGCTCGCTTTGCTGGTCTACTCGGCGTTCGCGCTGGCATCGTTGATGCGCGACAGCACGCTGGCGTCAGCCCCGTTCGGTACGCTTGCCCGGCTCGTGGTCGTGCGCGATCTGATCGCGCTCGAGATCATCCTGCCGTCCGCGTTTTACATCGCGATGATCATGACCGTAGGTGCCTGGCATCGCGACCGGGAGGCCTATGCGTGCTATGCAACCGGCATCAGCCCGGCGCGCATCGAGCGCCCGCTGATGCTGCTGGCGCTGGCCATGGCTGCGGTCGTGGCGGTGCTGTCGCTTGGCGCGCGACCCTGGTCCTATCAGCAAAGCTTTGCGCTGCAGGAGCGCATGACGCAGCTCACATCCGAGGTGCTGCAGCCCGGCACGTTCTATCGCTGGAACGACCAGCTGGTGCTGCGCGCCGAGGCGGTGGATACCACCCTGCCGCCGGACGCGCCGCGTCTGCTGCGAGTCTTCGCCGCGCAGCAGGATGGCGACCAGTTCCGCATCATCCGGGCGGCGCGGGCACGCATTTCGACGCCGAGCAGCGACAACAGCCAGTCGCTCGAGTTTCTGGACGGGAATATCCAAGAGCTGGCGCTGGCCGACGGCGCTCGACGGCAGACCTCGTTCGAGCGGCTGGTCTACCAGACCGCGCCCGGGGTCAGCAGCCGAAGCATGCACCGCCGCACGCTGCCCCTTGCCGCGCTGCGCGCGTCGTCTCTCGCGAAGGACCAGGCGGAAGCTCAATGGCGCCTGACGCTGCCTGTAGTCACTTTCCTGATCGCGCTGATCGCGATCCGGCTCGGGCATGTGCGACCGCTGCAATCGACCTATGGCCGGCTGGCGCTCGGCATCGGCATCTACGTGCTGGTATTCAACGGCGTGAACCTCGCCATCAGCGCCGTCGAGCAGACCCAACTGCCGGTACGGCCGGGCGTTTTCACCCTGCTGCCCCTGCTTGCGGGGGCCTGGTTGCTGCTGACGCGACTGCCCGCGTTCACGCTGGGGCCGCGCTCGTGATCATCGCGCGACTGGTGATCCTGGCAATCCTGCGCGGCTATCTGATCGTCGCGCTGGCGCTGCTTGCACTGTTCGGCCTGTTCGCGTTCATGGAGGAGGCGGGCGACATCGGTGACGGCGCCTACAGCGCAGCTGATGCCGTGGCGTTCGTGACGATGAGCCTGCCGGCCACGCTGCTTGATCTGGCGCCGTTCATCATCCTGCTCGGCACCATCTTCGGGCTCGCGGGCTTTTTGCGCTCTCAGGAGCTGCTGGCGCTGCGCGCCGCTGGCTGGTCACCGATGCAGATCACCGGGCTGGCCGTCGCCGCAGGCCTGTTGGCCGGCGTGCTGGTGCTGCCGCTCGAGCTGTCGGCGCGGCCGCTGCTGCAGCAGGCCCTGCTGTTTCGCATTTCCGAGCAGTCGCCCGACGGCAATCTGCTGGATCGCAACGGCAGCTGGATCGCCCGCGGCGACACGTTCGTGTACGTCGGCTCGCTGCGCGGGGGCGAGCGACCCAGCAACGTCAGCCAATTCGTGTTCGACGACGATCTGCAGTTGACCCGGTTCACTCACGCGCGTACGGCCGAGATCATCGCGCCCGATCGCTGGCGGCTGCGACAGGTCGAGATCCGGCGCATTGGTCCGGACGGTCACGACCGAAGCTTCAAAGACACGCTGAACTGGCGCCCAATCTGGTATCCGACCGCGCTCCTCACGGCCTTCCCGCTTGGCAGTCTGACGCTCGGCGAACTGCGCCAGCAGATCGCCTTTCTGGCCACCAGTACAACCAGCGGCGCGCCCAGCCGCACGGCCGGGAATCGCGCGCCCGAGGCCGCGCACGCGCTGGAGCTCTGGCGGCGGGCGCTGATGCCCGCGGTGCTGATCGCCTTTGCCATCATCGGCGCCGGGCTGATCCTGCGCGTGCGACCGCGATCTTCGGGTGGCTTTGTCGTCCTGCTCGGCATCGCGCTTGCGATCGGGCTGTACCTGTTCTTGCAGATCGGCGTAAATGCCGGTGCACGCATCGGGCTGCCGCCGTTTCTCTCCGTGGCCCTGCCCATTGTGCTTCTCTGCGCTGCCGCAACTGCCCTGCTGCTTCGCACCAACCAGGGGCCGCGCTGACCATGCGTCTATTGCGACAGTTTGTTTCGCGCTATCCCTGGCACAGCGCCTTTCTGGTGCTGGTGCTGCTGGCTGCTGGCGTGGCCGACGGCCTCGGGTTGTCGGCGCTGTTGCCTATGCTGAACCTGGCCTTCGAGTCGGGCGGCGGCGCGGCCGCGCCCGCCCAGGACAACTTCACCCGCTTCATCACGGACGGGCTCGGCGCGCTCGGCCTGACGCCCAGTCTTGGCACGCTGCTGCTGATCATCGTGTCGGGCATCACCCTGAAGCGGGTGCTCATTTTCGTGGCCGAGCAGCGCATCGGCTACATCGCCGCCGATGTCGCAACCGAACTGCGGCTGTCCATGCTGGCCGCGCTGACGCGCTCGCGCTGGAGCCACTTCGTCGGCCAGTCGGCCGGGCGGCTGGCCAACGCCATGGCCACGGAGGCTTGGCGCGCTTCCAACGCATACGTGTTCGCCATCAAGCTGCTGGTGCTGCTGGTCGAGCTGTGCGTATACGGCGTGCTGGCCGTGCTTGTCTCGTGGCAGGCCACGCTGCTGACCATTGGGGCGAGCCTGGCCATTGTCGCGGTTTCGCATAATTTCGTGCGCCTGGCGCGCAAGGCCGGCAAGGGCCAGACACGCTGGTACGCCTCGCTGCTGCGCACCCTGACTGATCTGCTTGGGTCGGTGAAGAGCCTGAAGGCGATGGGACGCGAGCGGCAGGCCGAGGCGCTGCTGCGGCATGAGACCCACAACCTGCGACGCGAATTGAAGCGCGAGGTGCTGGGCAACGCCGCGTTGGACGCCGCCCAGGAGCCGCTGCAAACGGTGGTGCTCGGCATTGGCATCTATGTCGCGATCGCGAAGCTGGGGATGGACATCTCGACCGTCACCTTCCTGGTGTTGATTCTGGCGCGCCTGCTGAGCCAGGCAGGGAAAGTCCAAAAGCAGTACCAGAAGATGGTGGGCTGCGAGAGCGCCTACTGGTCGCTCGTGGGCGTGGTGGCCGATGCGCGGGCGGCGGAAGAGCCACTCGGGGAGCCCATTCACCCCCGCGTCCAGGCGCCGCTGCGGGACGCCATACGCCTCGACGAGGTAACGCTGGCGTACGGCGAAGAACCGGTGCTGGAGGGCGTGTCTCTGACCATCCCGGCCGGGCAGATGACCTGCCTGATCGGCGAGTCCGGCACCGGCAAGTCCACGATTGCCGACCTGATCATCGGTCTGATTCGTCCCCAGTCCGGTGTGGTCTCGGTTGACGGCACTTCGATCGACGCACTCGATCTACGCAGCTGGCGCCGGCGAATCGCCGGTTTGATACACCGACGGTTGA
>CAZVMA010000003.1:26267-26971 GCA_964628545.1 uncultured Pseudomonadales bacterium
CGTGCTGCTGCACGACACCGTGATGCGGAACGTGGCGCTCGCGGACGACGCGGTGACCGAGGCCGCCGTGCACTCCGCCCTCGAACGCGCCGGAGCGCTCGATTTCGTGCTGGCCATGCCCGGCGGCCTGCATGCCGACGTGGGCGAAGGCGGCGCGCGACTTTCCGGCGGGCAGCGACAGCGCATCCTGATCGCGCGCGCCCTGGTGCACCAGCCGGCCCTGCTGATCCTGGATGAGGCCACCAGCGCACTGGATGCGGCTATCGAGCAGGCGCTGTGCGACATGCTGAACTCGCTGCGCGGCCAGATGACGATTCTCGCGATCTCGCACCAGCAGGCGCTGCGCGAGCTCGCCGACCGCGTGTACCGGGTTGAGCGGGGCCGCATCGTGCTGCTGCCGGAACCGTCCGCCTGAACGGACAGCTCAGAGCAAAGCGCGCAGACGCCGCAGGGTAACGTCGATTTCCGCCTGCACCGAGGCCTGGTTCCGTGCTCGGGCCTGCCACCCGATCGCCTCGCCGGTCACGGTTGTCTGCTCCGGACCCGTTGCGCGAGGCGGCCCGTCGAAGGCGCCATCCGCCTCGCCGTTCGCGCGCAGCATGGTTGCCATTCCGGTCGCCACCAATTCCCGGTGCACAGTCCCGACATCCCGCGTCAGCCGCTCGGGCAGGCAGCGCATCATGAACCGGTACGCGCGCGCGGCC
>CAZVMA010000004.1:0-2819 GCA_964628545.1 uncultured Pseudomonadales bacterium
ACACCCTTGGGCAGCGCCTCGTTTTCGACCGCGGCGTCACCCGCACCCTGCAGGGCGCCAAACCAGAGGAGATTCTCGGCCACGGTCAGCAGACCGCTGATCCCCGCCCGGTGGCCCAGGTACAGGCTGTCGACGGCTGTAGCCGAGCCGTCGTGATCCGGCTGCAGGCCCGCGACGATGCGCAGCAGCGTGGACTTGCCGCTGCCGTTCGGGCCGGTCAGCTCGAGACCAACACCCGCACGCAGATCCAGGTCCAGTCCGGCGAACAGCGTGCGTCCGTCGCGCACCACCCCCAGGCCGCGCAGGGTCAGCAGGACGTCGCCGACACGATCACCAGGCATGAGACACGCCGATGAACGCATGGCGCGGCAGGCCCGGAAAATAGCGATAGCGGCGCGGGTCGAACGCGGCATAGTCGGCGCGCTCGGCGTACTCCGCGTCGGTCAGGTTGTGCACGCGCAGGAACAAAGTGGTTTCCGACGACAGGGCGTAACGCAGACGCCAGTTCAGCAGTTCATGCCCACCGTAGGCCGCCGTGTTATCCGCATTGATGTAGTGCTCGCCCTGCAGGATCAGCTCGAGCTCACTCTCGAGGCGTTCGGTCGGCGCATAGCGCCAGCGCGCGTTGCCCAGCCAGCGCGGGGCCGTGTCGACCATGTCGCCGTCGTCGATGAACTCTCCACCGGTGGCGCCGCCGCTGAAATCGTAGCGGTGCTCGGCATAGGTCAGCGACAGCTCGAGCGCATGCCGACCGAGCTCGCGGAACGCCGAAAGCTCGACGCCCTTGGCGGTGGTCCGGCCATCGCTGACGTTCAGACCCGCCGCGTCCCGAAAGATCACGTTGCGTGCCTGATCGGCGAATACGGCAATCTCGAGCCCGGGCAGGCGTGCCCCAACCTCCAGGGCGACGATGCGTTCGGTATCGAGCTGCGCCACATTCTGACCGCGCTGCAGCCGGTACAGCTCGTTTACCTGCGGCGGACGAAACCCGCTGGAGGCGACGCCGTAGATCATGGCGTTGTCGGCCAGGTCGTACTCAAGGCCCACCCGACCGGACAGATCATGGTAAACATCCTCCCGGTCCGCGGGACGGTTGTAGAGGCAGCCGCCGAAGCCGCAGGAGGTGCCGTCGCCGCGCGTGTTGCCGTTCAGACTGCGATTGTCGTAGTCGAACTCGAGCCGCTCGACGCGCGCGCTCTGCAGCAGCCGCAGCCGCTCCGAAAGCGACCAGGCCACGTCCTGGAACAGCGCCCACTGGCTGCCAGTCACCCTGAAATCGTAGTGCACGCCCGGCGGCCGGACGGCGTTGTTGAAGGCGCTCGAGGTGGTCAGCGGACGCGCCTGATACTCCTCGACGTAAGCCGACAGCCACTCGCCGTGCGCGCCAATCGTCGCGCGCCAGTCCGCCCCGGACCAGAAGCGCAGCGCCTGCAGCCCGGCACTGGTCTGGCCGTTGTCCTCAGTGGGTTCGCCGGGAATGAAGTGCTGCAGAAAGGTCATGCGCGATTTCCGCGCGTACGGCGTGATGCGCCAGTCATCGTGGCGCCAGTGGCTCGCGACCCGGGCCGACCAGGCGTCGCGATACGAATTGGGGCTCGCATTGGTCTGGCTGAGCGCCCGATCCTCGAACGCCTTGTAGCCCGACACGAACGCACCGGTCTGCTGGTTCAGGCGCGTCAGGGCGACCGTATTGCGCACCGTCCAGCCGCCCTGACCGACGCCAAAGTCATGCGCCAGGTTCAGCTTCTGCTCGTCATAGCCGGTGTGATCGCGCCAGCCGCCGTTGTCGGTTGCGCTGGCAGCCAGCGAGATTGCGTGTCCGGCGTGCTCGGTACGCAGCTCGAGCGCGCCGCGGTAATAATCCCAGCCGCCGCCCTCCAGGCTGACCGAATTGCCGACTGGGGCCGGCGTCTCCGCGTTGATCGCCCCGCGCAGGGCGTTGCCGCCCAGCAAGGCGCTGGCCGGGCCACGCCAGACCTCAAGCGCACGCGCCTGCTCCGTGTTCAGCTCGAACAGGTTGTTGATATTGCAGAAACCCGCAGGACGAATCGGGATGCCGTCTTCGAGGTACAGAAATTCCCCGCAGGCTCCGAGACCGGCGTAGACCGGTGAGCGGATCGCGGTCAGGTGCTCCTGGCCGGAGCCGCGCGCGATCCAGACGCCCGGTACCCGCGCGAGGGCCTCGCTGACGTGGGTTGCGCCGATGGCCTTGAGCTCTGCTTCATCCAGCACGCTGCGGCTGCCGAGATTGCCAAGACGCTGCGCAAGAGCAGCGTCGCCCCGCACGACGATCTCCTCTATGCGGACAGACCCGGCACGGTCGCTATCTTCAGCGCCACCTTCGGCGACAGCCGCGCCGGCGCTGGTTGCGCCCATCAGCATGCCCGGCCAGGCGGCCAGCAGCCAGGCGCCAAGCACCCGCGCACGCAGTCGGTCAGACCCCATGTACTACCTCGAGCGGACCGGAGTGGCCCGGCACGTTAGCGAAACCACAGGCCGGGACGCAACCGATGCTCGAGTGCAGTCGCGCTCGCCGACCCGCGAGCCGCGAAGCCGCGCTATCGAGCCGAAGCGATCACGCCCGCGTACCGGTCTGATCCGCTCAAACCGGACGAATATCCACCGTGCCGGTGGCGGCGTCGAACCAGATCTCGGCCGTGCCGTCGCGCAGCTGGTCGAGGACAGCGGCGCATTTGTCGTCCAGACTGAACTCAGCGGGCCCGTAATCCGTGCCTTCGCGCAGCACAAACGACTCGATGACGCCGCGCAGGGCATCGATTGATAGTGCGTCGAACGGAATGGTAACCATGCCACCTGCC
>CAZVMA010000004.1:2829-12329 GCA_964628545.1 uncultured Pseudomonadales bacterium
GTTCGTGCTTCCGTCGCGCATACGAAATGCTTACAGGAAGTTCCTTGAAATTGCCCCATACCGGTGCCTTACTTCAAGACGATGCGGCGCCCGAGACGATTCGGACCGCCGCAGCGTTCAGGCGCGCAGCGCGCCTGAACGGGGGTTGGCGCATGACCGCGCCGGCGCAATGACGTTCCAACAGGACAGGGAACATGGCAGAGCAAGAACATATCCTCGTCGTCGAGGACGAGCCGATCACGCGCGAACAGCTCGTCAGCTACTTTCAGGAAGAAGGTTTCCGCGTCAGTGCCACCGGCTCCGGTGACGAGGTCATGCCCCTGATCCTGCAGGGCGGTATCCAGCTGGTGCTGCTTGATATCAAGCTGCCCGGCAAGGACGGCCTGTCGCTTGCCCGCGAAATCCGCGTGCATTCGGATCTCGGCATCATCATGGTCACCAGCAAGCAGGACCAGATCGACAAGATCCTCGGTCTCGAGAGCGGCGCCGATGACTATGTCACGAAACCGTTCGATCCGCGCGAACTGCTGAGCCGCGCGCGCAATCTGCTGCGACGCGTGCATGCGCAGCAAACTCAGCGCCGCAAGAATCACATCCGCCGGTTCGCCGGTTGGACGCTCGATCTGAACAAGCGTGAGCTGACCTCGCCCGAAGGCGAGCCGACCACGCTGTCGGCCGGCGAGCACCAGCTGCTGCTCGCGTTCATGGAGCGCGCTGGCGAGCCGATGAACCGGGATCAGCTGATGACCCGAATCCGGAACCGCGAATGGTTCCCGGACGACCGCTACATCGACGTGCTGGTCGGACAGCTGCGCAAGAAGCTCGGCGAACGGGCCTCGAACGCCAAGATCATCGCCACGATCCACGGCACCGGCTACCTGTTCACGCCCGAAATCACCTGACGCGCGCGGATTGAAACAGCAACGGACGCCCCGTCCACGCACGTGCACGGGGCTGTCTGCGAGCCAGTGAGGACCCGCTGCCAGTTCCGGCGGCGTAACGGGTGCAGCCACGGGCGCCGGTCGTTGGAATCGGGCACGCGCGTCTGACGAGAACGCCCACTCTGTTTGGGGAGACAGCGACATCGCTTCAGGTGCCCACATGCGCATGCGCGAACCCGGTCTGATCAACTTCGCCGAGACCCTCTATCAGGGCGCTGGCACCCTGGTCCGACGCGGGACGCGCGGCAAGGACTGCGTGGTCGTGAAACAGCTCGATCCGGATCTGCTGTCCGGTGCCGCGCTGGCGCGTCTGCATCATGAGTTTCAGGTCAACCAAACCCTGACCAGCCCGTTCATCGCACGTGCGCTCGAGTACGACGAATTCGAACGCCAGATCGTATTCGAGGATCGCGGCTGCCGCTCGCTGCGCAATCGAATCGATGCGCGCGATCTTGGTCTGGACGAGCGCGTCGAGGTCGCCGTCCGAATTGCCGAGGCCCTGCAATCAATTCACGACGAGGGCGTGATTCACCGCGACATCAACCCCGGCAATCTGATCATTGCCGACGATCTGGTCGCCTACGTCATCGATTTCGGCTGCGCCACGCTGACGCCGCGAGCACAGTCAACCATCGTTTCGGCCGATCCCATGACCGGCACCCTGGCGTACATGTCCCCGGAGCAGACCGGGCGCGTGAACCGAATCGTCGATCACCGCACCGACCTCTATTCACTCGGCGCCACGCTCTACGAATTATTCGTCGGCAGCCCGCCCTTCACCCAGACCGATCCACTGGAACTGGTCCACGCCCACATCGCGAGCACGCCGAGACCACCGATCGAGATCGATCCGAGCCTGCCGCAGTGGCTGTCCGACATGGTGCTGAAACTGCTGGCAAAGCAGCCCGAGCAGCGCTACCAGAGTGCGGGTGCCGTGCGCGATGATCTGATCGCGGCGCGCGAGGCCGGCAGTTTCGGCACGTTTCCGCTCGGTCGCACGGACAGCCCCCGGCTACTGGCCATGCCGAAGCGGCTTTACGGCCGAGACGACCTGCTGGAAAGCCTGTTCGCTGTCGTGCGGCGGGTGGCGACCGGCGAGGCCCTGCTTGTAGAGGTGGTCGGCGGCAGAGCGTCGGGCAAGCGCAGCGTGCACGATGCCCTGGTGCGACATGCGCGAGACGGCTCGTTTCTGGTGGCCCGCATCGATGGCCGCGCCGCGAAGGACCGCACCGGTGCAGAGCTTTGGCTGGAGCTGCTGCGGCAGATCGTGCGCGCCGCCCTTGCCAGCAATCGGGACGATTGTCTGCAGCTGCCCGAACGTATTGCCGCGCTACCGGTCGGGCATCGAGCGGCGCTGGCACGCTACCTGCCGGAGCTGGAGCGCCGACTGATCGGCCGCGATGCACCCGCGTTGCCGCTTATCGACACCGTGAGTGCGCTGATGCGCGTCTGCCAGCCACTCGCCATGGCGCTCGTCGTGGACGATGCGGATGCGCTGTCCGAAGCGCAGCTGCGCTTCCTGCTTGAGACTGGGAGCAGTGCCCGCCACCTCCTGCTGGCGCTCGGCCAGACCGCCGCGGATCCGCTGATTGCCGCCGAGCCGCGCTTCAGCACCAAGCGTACGCTGCTCGAGCTGACGCCGCTGGAACGCAGCGACGTTCGTAAGCTGCTGGCCGACATGCTGTCCCAGGGCGAGATCCGAGTGCGCGAGCTGGCCCATTTGCTGCACGACAAATCCGGCGGCTATCCCGGGCACCTGCGCGAGCTGATTCAGGAACTGCACGCCAGCGGCGCGATTGCCTGGTCCGCGGAACCGCCGATCGCGAAGGGGGAATCAAGCCGATCCGGGTCGACCGGCGGTGTCTCGGCGCGCGCCGCATCGATCGCCTCTACAGCGACCGACAGCGGCGCCTGGACCTGGGATCTCACGGCAATCGAGCGTCACTATTTCAGCAACACCGCGGCCGAGCGCGTGCGCGCGCAGATCGAGGGTTTGCCGTCGGCAACACGCGCCGCCATGGCCACCGCCTCGGCGATCGGCGACAGCTTTGACACGAAGCTGCTGTCCGCGTTGCTGGACTGCAGCGCTGCCGAAACGCTGACCGCGCTGCGCCCCGCGATCGCGCAGGGCTTGCTGCGCGTCGTCAGCCGCGCCGAAGACGGCACCGAGCAGTATCGATTTACCCACGCACACATCCGTCGCGATCTGTACCGGGCCATCGCCAGCGATCAACGCCGCAGCATCCACGAGCGCATCGCCGCCGAGCTCGGCACTGGCAGCGGCCACGACGACGCCACGCTGCAGGACATCGCCGAACACCTGAACGCGGCCATCGATCTGGTGCACGCTACCCCTCAGGCGCGGGCAAACGCGGGCTACCACAACTTGCTGGCCAGTCGCGCAGCGCTGGGCCGCCAGCGCTGGCAGCAGGCCTACAAGTACGCCCGAAGCGGCCTCGCGCTGCGCCCCGAGGGCCCACGAGAACCCGGCGACGAATGGGACAGTCTCACAGACTCGCTGTTGCAGAACGCCGCCGAAGCGGCCTTCCTGTGCGGCGATCATGACGAACTGGAGCGCGTGCTGGCGGAGGCGCCGACAGACTCGTTCAGCATCATCGAGGTGCGTATCCGGGCAGCTGCAGCCCGCGGCGCGCTGGCCGCCGCCTGCGAATCGGCCACTGCCGGGCTGCTGCGTCAGGACTACGGTCTGCGGGCATCGATCGACGGCCCCACCTTGGCTCGCCGCAGCGGCAAGCTTGGCCAGCTGCGTCAGCATGCCCTTGCTGTCGGCGCACAAATCAGCGCTCGGCTCCGTTCCCGGATCAGCGCGGGCAGCCCTAAACCGCATGCCGAGCTGCCAGACGCGGACGTCTCGTTCGAGCAGGCCACGCGCTTCGCTGGCTATCTGCTGGAACTCGGTCCGCGCGCAGGACGCGGCGATCACGCGATATTCGCTCGACAGCTGCTGGAAGCGGGGGCGCGCAACGGCCTGGCGCCGGCTATGGCCACAGCGGCAGCGCTGCTCGCCGCTGACGCGGCTGCGCGCGCCGACTACCCCGAGGCGGATCAGCATCTTCGACTCGCGCGCCAGCTGATCGATCGGTTTCCGACCGACGCGTTTTCTCGACATGCGCAGATCGTGCTGGCCGGACGCGTTGCGCCGTGGCTGGTCGGCATGATGCAGCCAGGCTCCGGAATGCATACCGGGCAACGGTCCGAAGTGGAGACCGCGACCGCGTCCAGCTTCACGACGGAATCGATCGACGAGGCGCTGACAGAGCTCGCCGCACTGCACGCTGCCAGCCTGCAGCACGTGCACATCGATCACGCGCTTGCCAGCAGCGCGCACTTCGGATGGTTGGGACTGTTGCGGGGCACGGCGCTCTCGGGCCTCGGTCGCGCTCTGACTGAGCAGTACGAGGCGACGCAGGCCTGTCTGCCGCAAGCTGACGCGCATGCCCGCGAACCGATGTCACAGCGGGTCCCCACGCCCGGGCAGCAGCCCGTGCTGCGGCTGATCGGCCGCTTGACCGGGCAAGCCGTTTCGGAGGCCAGCGCCCAGAGCGGGGCCGAAGATCAGGTCGCCGCAGCATCCGCACGGGTACTGGATCTATATGGTCACGTACTGTTCGGCGATTTCACCGCGGCCGCGCAAGCCCTGCCCGAGGTGGCCGCTGCCGCAACTCACCTCTGCGGCTCACCGCTGCTGCCCCTGTTCGAATGGTGCCGAGCGCTGCTTGGACTGTGCGGCGAGGTGTCAAACCCGGGTCTGGAATATGCGCGCCGCGGCGCCGACACCACTCGACACCTGGCTGCGGGTGCTGCCCTGTTTGCACCTCGGCGCTTGATCCTGGACGCTGAACTGGCGTGGCTGGAAGGCGACGAGCCCCGTGCGCTGGCCTTGTACGAGTCTGCCGCGGAAACCGCCAGGCGGCTGGGTCTTGCTCATGACGAAGCTTTCGCGTGCGAGCGGGCCGCACGCCGCGCCGGTCAATCCGGGCGCAGCGATTTCGCGCGCGTGTTCGTGCAGGGCGCGCACCGCGCCTACAGCCGCTGGGGCGCCCACGCCAAGGCGCAGCAGCTCGAGCGCGAATTCCGCAGCATGCTGGGCGATCGACCCATGATCGACTCGTTCATCAGCAGTAGCGGCGAACTGCCGTTTCGGTCCTCGAGCGGCACCGTGGCGCTGGCGCATACGCTCGGCACCGGCGACCTGGGTGAGCGACTGCTCGAAACCAGCACGGTCATGCGCGCTGCTCAGGCGATTTCCGGCGAAATTGTGCTGGACGAAGTCCTTGCCAAGCTGCTCGGACTGGCGCTGGAGCATGCGGGTGCCCAGAAGGCCTGCATGCTGCTGGCGCGGGACCAGCGGCTGTATGTGGAAGCGGTCGCAACCGTCGACGGCGGGCCTGCGCAGCGCCTGTGCCCAGCCGAGCCTGCAGGCGCAGGCAACAGCGTGCCCGAAAGTATCGTGCAGTTCGTCGCCCGTACTGCCCAGCCGCTTGTGCTTGGCGACGCGACGCGCAGCGACGTGTTTACCCAAGACCCGTACGTTCAGCGCGAGCGACCGCTCGCCGTGCTCGGGCTTCCCATCCTGCATCGCGGCGAGCTGACTGGAGTGCTGTACCTCGAGCACCGCGAGCTGCCCGAAGTATTCACGCGCCAGCGCGTCGAGGTGCTGGGTCTGCTGGCCTCGCAGGCGTCGATCTCGATCGAGAACGCCCGTCTCTACGCTGACCTGCAGTCCACGCGCGATGAGTACCGGACGCTCTACGACAATGCCATTGAGGGCCTGTTCCGAATCGGGTCAAACGGCGGCCTGATCAGCGCCAACCCCACTCTCGCCCGCATCCTCGGTTTCGACAGCGTGGGTCAGGTGATCGACAGCCACCGGCAGTTGCTGGAAAGCGTCTTCCTGTCGCGCGAGCATCTCGGTCGTTTCCTGTCCGAGCTGGATGAACGCGGCCTGGTGAACAGCTTCGAGGCCGAGGGCGTCACGCGCAGCGGCCAGACGTTCTGGATGGCGCTGACCGCGCGCATCACCCGCGAGGCCGACGGCACGGAATTCATCGACGGCTCGATGATCGATATCTCCGAGCGCATCGAACGCGATCGCGCCGACAAGCAGCGCGAGATCGCGGAAGCGGCGACGCTGGCGAAAAGCGCGTTCCTGGCCAACATGAGCCACGAAATCCGGACACCGATGAACGCGGTGCTCGGGTTCTCGAAGCTGGCCCTCGAGACCAACCTGGACGACAAACAGTACGAGTACGTGTCGTCGATTCGGGGCGCGGCCGAAAACCTGCTCAAGCTGATCAACGACATTCTCGACTTCTCGAAGATCGAAGCCGGCAAGATGCTGCTCGACCCTCGGCCGTTCCGGCTGCTCGGCGTGCTGGAAGAGGTCGAGCGCCTGTTCCGCACCGAGATGCGGCGCAAGAACCTGACCTTCACCATCACGGATCGCGCCAGCGGTCATCCGGAGTTCCCGACGGACGGCGTGGTGCTGGGCGACGCCCTGCGCCTGCAGCAGGTGCTGGTCAATCTGGTCGGCAATGCGGTGAAGTTCACCGAGCAGGGCAGCATCACGGTGGATGTGGAAATCGCCGAGCTGCGCGGTCGCAGGCTGGAGCTGTCGGCAGCCATCACCGATACCGGCATTGGTATCGAGCCGGATCAGCGCGAACGTCTGTTCGAATCGTTCGAACAAGCCGAGCTGTCCACCACCCGGCGGTTCGGCGGCACCGGTCTCGGTCTCACCATCTGCCGGCGGCTGGTCGAGGTCATGGGTGGCGACATCCACGTCACCTCGGAGCCCGGACGGGGCAGCACCTTTCGCTTCACCGTGCTGCTAGAGCTGCCGGAAGCGGGCGCCGCGACGATCGAACAGCCGAAGAAGCGCGAGCGCAACGCCTCCGCCCTGCGCGGTACGCGACTGCTGGTGGCCGAGGACAATCCGATCAACCAACAGCTGGCGCTGGAGTTTCTGCAGCGCGCCGGGGCGACGGTCACCATCGCGGAAAACGGGCGCGAGGCCGTGGCCGCCGCTACCGGGGCCGCTGCCGCAGGGAACGCGCATGACGCGATTTTGATGGACATCCACATGCCGGTGCTCGATGGCCTCGAGGCCGTACGCATCCTGCGCGAAAGCGGTACCCGCACACCAATCATCGCGGTATCCGCCGACGCGCTGGGCAGCCATCGTGCTGCCGCGCTGGAAGCGGGCTGCGATGCCTACGTCACCAAACCGATCGACTTCGACGTGCTGCTGGCCGAGCTGACCCGACTCCTACCGCAGCGGCCGGTCGAGCTGCGCCGTCGCGCCACCGATCACCCACCCGAGATATCAGGCGCTCCGACGGCTGAGGCACCTGCCGCGGCGCCCGCCGAACCGTCCCTGCAGCGCCTGCCCGGCATTGATATCGGCGCCGCCATCCGCGGCCACAACGGCAACATCAAATTGATGCTGAAACTGATGGGCGACTTCGGGCGCTACTACGGCGATGCCGGCCCGCGCATTCGCCGCATGGTCACCCAGGGCGAATTCGAGGACGCCGAGCGGCTGGCGCACAACCTGCACGGCGTGGCGGGTAGCTTCGGTGCGCAGCGGCTGCAGGGAGCGAGCAAGGCGCTGGAAATCGCCCTTGCCGGAGACCGCGACGAGGCTGCCGGCAACATCCTGGGGCTGGTACAGCGATTCGAAACCGCTCTGCAGGAAGTGCTGGAGGCCGCCGACGCGCTGGCGAGCGAGCGCGTGGCGCTTAGGGCATCCGACTTCGAAGATCGGTGAGATCGAGCAGGGGCAGCCGGCTGGCCGCCTCGGCCGACCGGTCGAGCCCGGCAAAATCGAACAGCGCGCTGTCCCCAAGGTGCGAGGGCACCACGTGACGCAGGCTGCGCGCGATGCTGCGCACGCGGCCCGGATGCTGGCGATCCCAGCCTTCCAGCATTTCCTTGATCACCTGACGCTGCAGGTTTTCCTGCGAACCACAGAGATTGCAGGGAATGATCGGAAAAGCTCGGTGCTCCGACCAGCGCGCAACATCCCGTTCGCGGCAGTAGTACAGCGGGCGGATCACCAGATGGGCACCGTCGTCGCTCAGCAATTTTGGCGGCATGGCCTTCATGCGGCCGCCATAAAACATGTTGAGAAACAGGGTCTCGACCACATCGTCCAGATGGTGCCCGAGCGCAATCTTGGTGGCGCCGATGCGCCGCGCGCAGGTGTAGAGAATGCCGCGCCGCAGCCGCGAGCACACCGGACAGGTGGTCTTGCCTTCCGGCGTCAACGCCTGCACCACGCTGTAGGTGTCTTCGGAAAGGATGTGGTACGGCAGGCCAAGCGCATCCAGATAGCGGGGCAGCACATCGGGGGGATAACCAGGCTGACGCTGATCGAGATGCACGGGCACAAGCTCGAACGGGATGGGCGCAGAGCGCTGCAGGTTCATCAGAATATCGAGCAGGGTGTACGAATCCTTGCCGCCCGACAGACAAACCATCACCCGGTCGCCGGCCTCGATCATGCCGAACTCGGCGATGGCCTGCCCGACCTGACGGCGCAGGCGCTTGTGCAGCTTGTTCATGTCATAGCGGGCGCGGCGGTCATCACCCTGCCGGTCCCCGCCAAGAACGTCGGCATCCGACCCATCGGCCGACGCCTCCGCCGCGGGCTCGAACTGCCGAACCATTGCGCTGTGCTCCTTCGACGCCGAGCCCATACCGTCGTCCTCGCGACGCAAACAGGCCCGCCTTTTACCCTGCGTTACCGAGCGGCGCAAGGTTGCGCGAGGTCTGCAGATTGCGCGTGGTCTGCCGAGCAGCGCCTGATGGTCGGCGCGGCGCGGGATCAGAGCCCGCGCAGCACCCGCAGCGGCGGCGTGTCGATCAAATGCCGAACGCCGAACAATCCGACCGCCAGCACCAGCAGCGCGCCGCCGACCGGACCGAGCAGCCACAGCCAGGGGTGCAGCGTATGGGGCAAGTCGAACACCTGACGCTGGAGTATCGCCGCCGAGACCTCAGCCCCGAGCACCGCCACCAGGCCGGCGCACAGCCCCAGTACCGCAAACTCCGCTGCCAGCGCGCCGCCGATCAGCCGACGGCTGGCGCCCAGCGTGCGCAGTAGCGCATGTTCCGCCATGCGCGCGTCACCGCTGGCCTGGATGCTGGCTACCAGCACCAGACAGCCGGCGACCATCACGAGCCCCAGCACCAGCTCGATGGCCTGGGTCACGCGCGCCACGATGCGCTGGATCTGCAGGATCAGCGCATCGACCTCGATCACGGTGATCGTTGGAAAGTCGCCGAGGAGATCGTTCAGAAACGCCTTGCGATCCGCCGGCAGGTGGAAGCTGGTGATCCAGGTGGCCGGCTTGTTTTCCAGTACGCCCGGCGAAAAGATGATGAAGAAATTCGGGCGCATGCTCTCCCAATCCAGCTCGCGCAGATTCGCGACTGTGGCTTCGAC
Source organism: uncultured Pseudomonadales bacterium (assembly GCA_964628545.1). Taxonomy (GTDB): domain Bacteria; phylum Pseudomonadota; class Gammaproteobacteria; order Pseudomonadales; family Azotimanducaceae; genus UBA7803. The sequence goes on from CAZVMA010000004.1 coordinate 12,241, forward strand.
CCGCGTGCCCGCGACATCAAACGCCAGGGTGTCGCCGACCGTCAGGCCCAATTCCTGGGCATATTCGGCTTCCAGCGAGACCAGCGGCC
>CAZVMA010000004.1:12339-14183 GCA_964628545.1 uncultured Pseudomonadales bacterium
TCTTCAGCCGCCCAGGTCAGGTTGCGTTCGGAGTCCATGCGCGGCCCATCGCCGTCGCCGTCATCGACCCGTGTCGTACCCGCGGCGGCCAGACGCGCTTCCCATTCTGCCGCGGGCACACCGTTCGCCGCCGTGATACGCCCCCGAATCATGGGGAAGATCTCGCCGCTCCAGGTCGCACCGGTTTCCAGCCGGCGAGACAACGGCTCCACCTGATCCGGCACGATGTTCATGACGAAGTGGTTGGGGGCGTCCGCGGGCAGTTGGCCGCGCCACTGCTCCAGAAGCGCCGTGCGCAACAGCAGCAGGATCAGCAGCAGCATGATCGCGAGCCCAAAGATCAGGATCTGGGCCACGTTTTCGTTGCGCCGCCGCTGCAGGCCGGCCAGTGCCAGTCGCCAGCCGCTGCCCGCCTGCATGCCGAGCAGACGCCCGCCGCGCAGCAGCAGCACCGCCACCACACCGAACAGGCCGAGCACGCCCGCGACCCCGGCAAGCGTCAGACCGGTCAGCCGCAGGCTGCCCGTGTACCAGACCAGCAGGCCGAGCGAGCCTGCGAGCGCCGCGCCATAGGTCAGCCAGCGGGACGGTCCGCCCGACCCCAGATCGCGACGAATCACCCGCATCGGCGAAATCCGGAACAAATGCAGGATGGGCGGCAACGCGAACGCCAGCGCGCAGATGAAACCGGTCGCCGCACCCAGCGCGAACGGGCGCACCGAGGGCCACGGCAACACAACCGGCACGACGCTTTGCAGGACCGCGACCATCCCTGCGTGCGCGGCGCTGCCGAGCGCCAGCCCGAACACCACCGCAACTGCGCCCACCAGCGCCAGCAGCCACAGGAACCCCAGCAGGATCGAACGGGGCGTGGCGCCCAGCGTTTTCAGGATGGCGACGTGGTCGTAGTGCCGCTCGGCATAGCGGTGCGCAGCGAGGGCCACGGCCACACCGGCCAGCAGCACGCCGAGCAGACCTCCAAGCAGCAGAAAGCTTTCGGCGCGCTCGAGCGCCGCGCCGATGGAAGGGCTCGACTCACGGATACCCCGCCAGCGATAGCCGGGTTCAAGCGGCAGCGCCGCGCGCAGGTCTTCCAGCGCCGCATCGGGGCCCCGCAGCAGCAGCCGATAAGCGATCCGGCTACCGGGCTGGACCACCTCGGTGCGCGGCACGTCCTCGACCCGCATCAGCAGGCGCGGCCCCAAGTCGAACATGCTGCCGCCCCGATCCGGCTCGGACACCAGCACCCGCCCGATCCGGAATCGGGCTACCCCAACCTCTACCGTATCGCCGACCCCGACGCCGAGCGCCGGGAACAGCCGGGAATCGAGCCAGACCTCGCCCTCGGCCGGGACTTCGGCCACCGGCGCGCCGGGCGCAAACGGCATGTCGGCCGCGATCAGCCGACCGCGCAGCGGATAGCCGACTCCTACCGCCTTGATGCTGACCAGCTGGCTGCGGTCGTTGTCCGCAAACACCATCGACGGAAAACCCAGCGTGTCGACCACATCGAGCCCGCGCGCGCGCGCCGCATCGCGAAAGGCATCAGGAATCGGCGTGCTGCCGCCGATGTAGCGGTCGGCGCCGAGAAAATCGGCTGATTCATCAAGCAGCGCCTGCTGCAGGCGGTCGACCAGCAGCGCCACGGCAGTGACGCTGGCAATTGCCACCACCAGAGCGATCAGCAGCAGCGTAAGTTCGCCGCTGCGCCAGTCGCGCCAGGCCATGCGCGCGGCCATCCGGGGCGTCATGCGGCGCGCCTGCCGGCCACGATCTCGATGCGCCGGTCGCAGCGGGCCGCCAGACGCTCGTCGTGGGTCACCAGCACCAGGGTAGTGCCCGCT
>CAZVMA010000004.1:14194-14448 GCA_964628545.1 uncultured Pseudomonadales bacterium
ACAGGTCGATGATGCGTTGGCCGGTCGCCGTATCCAGATTACCGGTCGGCTCGTCCGCGAACAGTACGTGCGGCCGCGACGCAAAGGCGCGCGCGATGGCGACCCGCTGCTGCTCGCCGCCGGATAACTGCCGGGGGTAGTGATGGGTGCGGGCGCCCAGTCCGACCTTGTCCAGAAACGCCCGTGCATCCGCCAGCGCACTATGATCGCCGCGCAGTTCCGCCGGCAGCATGACGTTTTCGAGCGCGGTGAGG
>CAZVMA010000004.1:14536-21392 GCA_964628545.1 uncultured Pseudomonadales bacterium
CACCGACCCGGCGGTGGGCAGATCGAGACCGGCCAGAATGCCGAGCAGCGTAGTCTTGCCGGAGCCGGACGCGCCAACGATAGCCACGGTGGCGCCCGCGTTGATTTCGAGGTCGATCCCGTCGAGGATGACCAGATCGCCCTCCGCCGTGGGTACCACCTTCCGGACATCGTGTGCCCGAATGACCATATCAACCATACCGATGCGTTCCCTGTGCCTGCCCATGCTGTTCGCGGCGCTCTGCTGCCTGCCGGGCTCATTCGCAGAGGCGAACGCGCGCACCGTGCTGGTGCTTGGGGACAGTATCAGCGCCGCGTACGGGATAGGGCGTGAAGAGGGCTGGGTCGCGCTGCTCGAAGCACGGCTGGCCGAGAAAGCGTCTGACTGGCGCGTGGTGAATGCGAGCGTCAGCGGCGAAACCACCGGCGGCGGGCTTGCGCGCCTGCCGGCCGCACTCACCGAACACGATCCGGAACTGGTGCTGATCGAGCTGGGCGGCAACGATGGCTTGCGCGGCTATCCGCTGGACCAGATCCGCGCCAACCTCGACGGCATGGTGCGCGCCGCTGGAGGGCGACGCGTGCTCGTGCTCGGTATGCAGATTCCGCCGAACTACGGTCCCCGCTACGCGCGCGGGTTCGCCGGTCTATTCCAGGCGGTCGCCGAAGCCCATGGCGCGTCCTATGCGCCGTTTCTGCTCGAGCCCGCCCTGGAGCAGGTTGCCCTGGACCCGAACCTCATGCAGTCGGACGGCATCCACCCCACCGCCGCCGCACAGCCCACCCTGCTGGATGCGGTCTGGCCCCACCTCGAGCCCATGCTGGCCAAGTGACGCGCTTCAGAGACCCCGACGGCCGTCTGTTGATGCTCGGGAATCGATCTTCATTAACCTGATAGCCCCATCTCCACGGTACTCTCTCGCGTTGACCTCTACGACATAATGTCGTAACTTCCGCCCGGATCCGAATACGACGATTTGTCGTGAATCTAGGGCAGCGAGCGCGCGTCATTTGCATCGGCAGCGCAGCTCGCGTGGTTCCAAAAGGGGGAGACCATGCCACCTGAAGCGCTCGCCAAAGCCGAGCTCGCCATCATGGCGCTGCTGTGGGATCAGGGCGCATTAACCGCGCGCCAGCTGCAGGACAACCTGTACGGCACATCCGATCGATCGCAGCACGGCACTATCCAGCGCCTGCTGCAGCGGCTCTTGGAGAAGGGCTTTGTCCGGCGCGAGAAGATCACCGCCGCAGCGACATTCAGGGCCAGCATCACCCGCGACGAGTACGCGAGCGCACAGCTCGAGTCACTTGCCGAACGCCTGACAGGCGGCTCGATTGCCCCGCTGCTCTCACACCTGGTCGACAACGGGCGTCTTTCGACAGCGGAATTGCAACGCCTGCGCGACCTTCTCGACGGCGGTCAGTCGTAACCTTGGCGATGCTGGAACAGGCACTGAGCAATACGCTGCTCGCGCTGCCGCTGGCCGCCATCGCCTGGCTGCTTGGCCGCACCGGTCGGCATCCGTCAATCACCCACTTCGCTTGGGTGGTGGTCATGCTGCGTCTGATCATGCCGCCGGTTGTGGCCGACCCCTGGCTGTCGATCAGTTTGCCGATCCCGGACGGTGGCAGCGCGCCGCAGATGCTGCAGGCATTGACTCGGGACCACGTCGAAAAGTCGCCCGCGGTCGGTGCAGCCGACGCGGTGAAGAACACCTCGGGAACCGCCATCACGGCCGCAGCCGCAGCGTCGGCGTCCGACAGCGCTTCGGGGACCTCGAGCACCCTGCCCAACGTCCCAAGGGCCGAGCAGCGGGCGTCGAGCATCAACTACGATCTGTGGGTTCGAGTGTTGTGGCTAATCGGCACCGCGCTGCTGGTTGCTGTATCCGGCCCGCGCCTGTATCGATTTCAGCGTCTGTTGCAGGCGCGCGCATCACCTGCCGATGCGCGCGTCCTGCGCTTGGCGGACCGCGCTGCGGCCGATCTCAGCATACCGCTTCGGGCTCGGGTGATGCTGATTCAAGCCAATGTCCCACCCTTCATCTGGTATCTGTACGGCCAGCCCTGGATCGTGCTGCCGCATGCCCTGGTGGACAGCCTCACCGAGGCCGAAATCACCCTGGTGCTGATGCACGAGCTTGCCCACCTTCGGCGTCGCGACCATCTGGTGCGCTGGCTCGACTGGGCGGTCGTCGCGGGGCTCTGGTGGAATCCCGTCGCCTGGGCGGCGCGTTTCGGGTTGCGTCGCGCCGAGGAGCTCGCTTGCGACGCGCTGGTGCTGCGCCATTGCCGGGCGGTGCCACGCGCCTACGGACACTGCCTTGTCACTGTTTCCGAGCGCCTGCAACAACCCGCGATCCAGACGCCAGTGCAAAGCTGCACAATGGGCGACGGCGGATCGCTCGAACGGAGGATTCGACTAATCATGTCCGACACACTCAACGCGCGACCCGTCAACGCTCTGCGCGGGTTCCTTGTAGTTGTGGCGTGCATCTCGCTTGGTGCGGGTGTCACGTTCGCCCCGCGAGCCGACGCTGAGGCCGCAGCTGCTGACGATCAGAGCACTGGCCACACCCGCATCCACACACGCACCCTGGAAGCAACGATCGAGGGCGCAACAAGTCTTGCGGTCTCCGCATTGAACGGCTCCATCGAGGTGGTGCGCGACGACTCCGCAACCGCTGTGGCCATCTCTGCCGTCGTTCACGCCCGGGAATGGAATGGCTGGGGCGGATCCAGATCGCAACAGCAGAAACTGGTGGATGACGCCCAACTCATCGCAAGCAAGGACGACCAGGGCCAGGCGAGCATCGAGGTGAAGTTTCCGGGCTCGCCCAACAACCCGCCGAGCGTCAGCATCACAATCCGCACGGCCGCCCTCGAGTCAGTCGAAGCCGCTACCGTCAACGGCACCATTGCCATCGACGGCGACCTCGGCGAGATCGCGACCGAGACCGTTAACGGCAACATTGATGTCGCCGGCGCCATGTCCGCGGTTAGGGCGGAATCGGTGAACGGCACCGTTGCCGTTGCCCTTGCTCCAGGCGCCAAAGGATCGGTTACGGCTCTGGCAACGAACGGCAAGGTCACGCTCGAGTTGCCGCCAGCCGGTCACCGCGCCTGGAATGGCACTGTTGCGGCTTCCGTCACCAACGGGTCGATCAACACCAAGGGCGTTTCCGGCACGGCGTCCCGAAGCTGGACCGGCGAGGACTTCGAAGCGGTCGTGGGTTCCGGCCGCTCGGCGAGCGCGCACCTGTCGGTGACGAACGGATCGATCCGCATTCGACTGCCTTGATCAGGGCTCGGCCGCCCTGTGTTGGCGAAATGTGTTCGCGAAATGCGTTGGCGAAATGTGTTCGCGGACCGTCGAGGCGAGCGCCCATCGCGGTCAATCACCGCCGGTCAATCGCCGCCGGTCGAGTCGGTTTCGCGAGCAGCGGCGAGACGCGCCTGACGCACGCGCTCGACGAAGCGCGCCCGGCGTTCAGGCGTCTGTGACGGGGCGCAGTGCGGGCACGCGATGCCGGGCTCATACGCCGGATCAGCCCGATCCTCCGCGGCCAGGGGCATGCCGCAGGCATCGCACTGCACGCGCGTGCCGGTTTCCAGCCCGCGGTCAACGGCGACCCGGCCGTCAAACACATAACATTCGCCACGCCAGCGGTTTTGCGCCGCCGGCACCGATTCGAGGTAACCAAGCACACCGCCGTCCAGCTGATAGACCTCGGCGAAGCCTTGCTCAAGCAGCCAGGCGCTGGCCTTCTCGCAGCGAATGCCCCCGGTGCAAAACATCGCCACCCGGCGATGCACGTCGGCCCGCAGATGTTCGCCAACCCACTGCGGCCACTGCCTGAACGAACGGGTACCCGGGTCCACCGCGCCCGGGAACGAGCCCACGCCGATCTCGTAGCGATTACGCGTATCGATGACCAGCACCTCCGGGTCGTCCAGCAGCGCATGCCAGCGCGCCCAGTCGACGTGCTGTCCGGTGCGCGCGCCAGGGCGTACACCGGGTTGTTTCAGGGCCACGATTTCGTCCTTGATCAACACCTTCAGGCGCCGGAACACAGTGCGGTCGGACGCCGCATCCGAGTAGCGCACCGGTAGGTCGGCGAACTCCGGAAACGACGTCAGCTGCGCCTGGAACGCGGCCAACGAGGCTCGTTCACCCGCCAGCGTGCCGTTTATGCCCTCCGTCGCCAGCAGAATGGTGCCGCGCAGATCGCGCGCGGCAGCCGCCGCGGCGAGCTGGGCCCGCCGCTCGTCGAGCCGGTCCAGCTCGACGAACCGATAAAAGGTCATCACCGCGGTCACGGCGCGCTACGCGCCTCTGCGCTGTGCCCGCTCGACTCGGGCTCGCGTGCCCTGCCACCCAGACAGGGCGGCGACATGGGTGCGGTGCCAAACCGGGCGCGCCACTCGGCTTCGGTGTAGGTGTGTATGGCGAGCGCGTGCACGCCACCGGCCAGCGCCTCCGCCAGCACCGCGTTCACCGCGCGATGGCGCGCAATGAGCCGCTGACCTTCAAACGCGGGCGACACCAGCACGACCTTGAAGTGGGTTTCGGAACCCGCGGGCACGTTGTGGTTGCCGCTTTCGTTCACCACCTCGAGATGCGCTGGCGCGAAGGAATCGGCGAGCCGCTGCTCGATCATCTCGTACATGCGCATAGACCGCTCCCGACCCGACTGCCGAATATGGCCGCGATTATAGCGACCGGCCGGGCGGCCTTTCACGATCAATCGGCTAGACTCCATCCCGCTCAGTCATCCGAGTGCCCCCGGAGCCGATGATGCTGCTGGTCATTTCGCCCGCCAAAACGCTTGATTTCGAGCGACCCCACGCCCGGGTCAAAGCGACCCAGCCCGATTTCCTGGATCGCTCCGCCGAGCTGGTCGACACCCTTCGCAAGCGGTCGCCGCCGGACCTTGGCGCCTTGATGAAGATCAGCCCGACGCTGGCCGAGCTGAACGCAGAGCGATTTCGCGCCTGGCACACGCCATTCACCCCGGACAACGCCAGGCCCGCCCTGCACGCCTTTCGCGGCGACGTCTATCAGGGCCTGGATGCCGACAGCTTGGCGCCCGCCGACGTGCGCTACGCCCAGCAGCATCTGCGGATCCTGTCGGGCCTCTATGGGCTGCTGCGGCCGCTTGACCTGATCCAGCCCTATCGTCTCGAAATGGGTACTCGGCTGGCCGTCGCCGGTCACCGCAGTCTGCACGCGTTCTGGGGTACGACCGTTACCGATGCGCTGAACCGGCTGCTCGCAGAACAGCGTCGCCCGGTGCTGGTGAATCTCGCCTCCGAGGAATACTTCGGCGCCGTCCAGACCGAGCGCCTGAACGCCCGCATCGTGACGCCGACCTTCCGCGAATTCCGCAACGGGCGCTATCAGTTCATTTCCATGCTGGGCAAGCGGGCGCGCGGCCTGATGGCGCGCTTCGCCATCACCGAACGCGTTCGTACCCCCGAGGGGCTGCAGGCATTCGCGGCTGACGGCTACCGTTTCGATCCGGCACAATCCGGCCCGGATGACTGGGTTTTCACGCGCGGATCCGACGCTTAGGGCGATGCAGCCGGGGCGGTGCAGCAGCCCCCAGCCGCTGGCGGACGCGCGTCGACCGCCGCCTTCGTTCACGACTGACCCGAACACAGGACCACCACGATGACCACTTCAGCCTCCTCCCAGAGCAATTCCGCAGCGATGACAGCCGATGAACAGCTGCGCTGCGAGGCCGCGGCATTCAGGCGTCTCCTCGCGCATCTGGACAGTCGCAAGGACGTTCAGAACATCGATCTGATGAACCTCGCAGGCTTCTGCCGCAACTGCCTGTCCAAGTGGTATCGGGCGGAAGCGGAGGCAGCGGGGATCCCGCTCGACGACGCTGCCGCGCGAGAGCGCATCTACGGCATGCCGTACGAAACGTGGAAACAGCAGTACCAGAAGTAGCGCCCCGGGCGCCGGCGCTCAGCTACCCGGTCGGTCTTCGGTCACCCGAGCATCGGCCTCAGCACCTTCGAGGCGGCGCCGTCGCCGACGCAGAACGGCAATCAGGAGCCCGACCAGCACGCCCGGGACGCCGAAGGTGAGCGTCATCAGCACGCTCACTTCAGCAAACTCCAGCAGTTCGCGCCGATCGAGCCCAAGCTCGCTCGACAGATAGCCGATACCCAGCACCACCGCGACCATGCCCCCCAACAGCGCCCGCGCCACGCGGCGCGAACGCTGATCAAGTGCCGCACGCTCGCGTGTGGCAGGGTCGCGACGACGTGGGCCGGCGGGCTTCATTCGGCAGCAGCCGCCTGTTCGCTGGCGCCATCCGCAGCACGCGCAATCGAAATCAGCTCGACGTCAAAGACGAGTGCCGAGTTCGGCGGGATGGACCCTGGGGCCCCGCGATCGCCGTACGCCAACTCGGACGGCACGTAGAGCCGGTACTTGGCGCCCGGGGACATCAACTGCAGGCCCTCGGTCCACCCGGGGATGACGCGGTTCAGCGGGAAAGTGGCCGGTTCATCGCGCTTGTAGGAGCTGTCGAAGACGGTGCCATCAATCAACCGACCCTCGTAATGCGTGGTGACGGTGTCTTCGGCAGTCGGCTTGTCGCCCTCGGCCGCCGTCAGCACTTCGTACTGAAGACCTGAAGGCAATGACACCACGCCCTCCCGCTTCGCGTTGTCTGCGAGGTACTTCAAACCATCATCGAGATTGGCCGAAGCAGCCGCATCCGCCGCGGCCTGGCGCTGCTCGACAAGCGCGTTCAGCACTCGCTCAGCCTCGGCTTCATCGACCACCGAGTCGACGCCGGACAACTGATCGCGCGCACCGCGCAGAAACGCCTCGACCT
>CAZVMA010000004.1:21402-25007 GCA_964628545.1 uncultured Pseudomonadales bacterium
TCGCCGAACTGGCGCCGAACGTTGTCGGAGAACAGGAATCCGAGGCTGTAGGCCGCCTTGGCGGCGTCGTTTTCGAGCGCCGGCGCCGCCGATTCGGCCTCTTCGGCCTCGGGCTTGGCGCATGCGCCCAGCATCGCCGCGCCCGAGATCAGCAACCCGACGCACAGCGCGTTGCGGTAATTCACCACCATGTTCGTATCCTCTTGAGGCATGCGCCAACGCGGCGCCTGCACGTTGCAGGTGGCAGCCCCGCGGGGCGACCGCCATTTTTGCTACACACACCGTCCCGATGCGTTCCCACCGCTGCCCCGCCGCGCCCGGCCACACGCGCCGCACCGCAGAGGTCGGACGTTGCCGGTCGGGTAGGAATCAGCCGATCGCGCACGACTGGAAGGCCCGGGCGCGTCAGCACGTGGGAACCATAGTGAAGTCGGGGTATCCTACCGCCAGTCGGTCAGCCAGAGCCACGAACACCTTGCAGCGACCGGCCTCGAGCGACGGTTTTTTGACGTGACGACCGATCAACGCGGGCAGGAATTCGCAGACCTCATGACATCATCCCGATCGCACCGGCTGACGTTACGGCCCAACCTCGCCGTGCTTGTTGTCCTGGGCTTATCCGCCCTGCCCCTCTGGAGTGCGCCGGTCTGGAGCGAACCCGGCCAGAGCGAACCCACGCAGGCTGTACCTGCTGCGGGTGGGAATGACGCCACCACGGCATATGCGAAACCGACGACAAAGCAGCCCGAGACTGCAGCGGCACCGGATCCGCTGCTGACTGATCCGGCGCCCACGCTGAAGCCGCTGGACGTGCACCCGCGCACCAGCATGGCGGTGGTCGAGCAGCTGCGGCACAACCACTTCGTCAGCAAAACCCTGAACGACGACCTGTCAGCTGAGGTGCTGGACAACTACCTCGAGCTACTGGACGGCGACCGGGTATTCCTGCTGGCCGCTGATGTGGCGGCGTTCGAGCGCTACCGCGCCCGACTCGACGAGGCCCTGATCCGCGGCGATCTGGGGCCCGCCTACGACATGTTCAACGTCTTCCAGCAGCGCCAGGTCGAGCGCCTGCAGTTCCTGCTCGCAGAGCTGGGGCGCGGCATCGACGCCCTCGACTTCACCGAACCCGACGTCATGGAGACCGAGCGCAAGGACGCGCCGTGGCCTGCCAACACCGCCGAGCTGGATGCCCTGTGGCGGCAGCGCCTCAAGGCCGCCGTGCTGACGCTGAAGCTGAGCGACAAACCGGTCGCGGACATCCAGGAGCTGCTGACCAAGCGCTACCGCACGCGCCTGAAGCAGGCCCTGCAGACCAAGAGCGAGGATGTCTTCCAGCTGTACGTGAACGCCTTCGCCGCGATCTACGATCCACACACCCAATACTTCTCGCCGCGCACCTCGCAGAATTTCAACATCAACATGTCGCTGTCGCTGGAAGGCATCGGCGCCGTGTTGCGCAGCGACGAGGAATACACCTCGGTCGCCGAGCTGGTGCCCGCCGGTCCGGCCGACAAGTCCGGCTTGCTGAAACCTTCAGACAAAATCGTCAGTGTGGGTCAGGGCGACACCGGCCCGCTGATCGACGTGGTCGGCTGGCGGCTGGACGATGTGGTCGAGCTCATTCGCGGCCCCAAGGCCTCCAAGGTGCGACTCGAGATCATCCCGCACCTGGCCGAGGATTCCGGCACCCGAGTGATCACGATCACCCGCAACACGGTGCAGCTTGAAGAGCAGGCCGCGCACAGCAAGCGGCTGTCCATCGACGACAACGGCATCACCCGACAGATCGGCATCATCGAAATCCCGACCTTCTACGCCGACTTCAAGGCTATGGAGCAGGGCGATCCCAACTACCGCAGCACGACGCGCGACGTCGAGCGACTGATCCGAGAACTGAAGACGCAGGGTATCGACGGCCTGGTCATCGACCTGCGCAATAACGGCGGCGGGTCGCTGCAGGAAGCCGACGCCCTGACCGGCCTGTTCATTGCGTCCGGCCCCACCGTGCAGGTGAAATCCGCCAGTCGTAGACCCGCCATTTACGCCGACACCGACGACCAGACCATCTGGACGGGCCCGATGGCCGTGCTCGTCAACCGGCTGTCCGCCTCCGCGTCGGAAATCTTCGCCGGTGCCATTCAGGATTACGGCCGCGGTCTGGTGCTCGGCAGCCAGACTTTCGGCAAAGGCAGCGTGCAGACGCTGATTCCCCTCAACCGCGGCCAGCTCAAGGTTACGGCCGCCAAGTTCTACCGGATATCAGGTGAAAGCACACAGCATCGCGGCGTGCTGCCCGATATCGCTTTCCCAGAGCTGTTCAACACCGACCAGATCGGTGAGAGCGCGCTGGATGACGCCATGCCCTGGGACATGATTGCCTCGGCCACCTACCAACGCACGGGCGAACTTGGTCCGGTCATTCCGGCGCTGAATGAACGGCACAACGCGCGGGTTGCTGATGACGCCGACTTCGTCTACCTGCGCGAGCTCGAGGCGCGGGCCCGCGACACCGCGGAGGAAACCGAGGTGTCCCTGAATCTGGAAGAGCGCAAGCGCGAGAAGGCCGACGCCGACCGCTGGCGCCTCGACGTCGAGAACCGCCGTCGCGGGGCGCGCGGAAAACCGCCGCTGGCATCGCTTGAAGAGCTGGAAACCGCGCTCGAAGCCGAGGAGGAAGAGCTCGAGGACCCCGCCAACGACCCGCTGCTGCGCGAAGGTGCACACGTGCTGAGCGACTACATCACCCTGACCAAAACGCCCGACGCCAGCCATCAAGCCGGGCGCTGAACCGCCCGGCCAGCAACCGGGCGCGGGTTTGAATTCCCGCAATCGTCCCCACATACCCGCCTTGTCGACCGCAGACACATCTGTCGAGGACAAGCGCCATGGACATCGATCAACACGGTGAGGTCTTGCCACCAGATGACGCGGACAGCCCGCGCATCATGCTGCCAAGCGAGGTGCTGCCGCCCTCGATCCACCTGCTGCCCCAGGGCCTTCGCCCGTTCTTTCCCGGACAGGCGTTTCCGCTGCTCATGCCGGCGGAGCCCTGGATGGCAACGCTTCAGTCCGTCCAGTCACGCAAGCAGAACGTGATCGGCCTGATCGCCGCCCGACGCGACTTCGAGGGCATCCCGGCCGTCGCCGACCTGCACGACATGGGTACCGTCTGCCGCATTCACCGAGTGCATCGCGAGGGCGAGCAGCTGCAGGTGCTGCTCGAGGGGCTGCAGCGCTTTCGCGTTCGCCAATGGTTGCGCGAAACGCCGCCGCTGCTGGCAAACGTGCAGTACTTCCCGGAGCGCGCGACCCCGAGCGACAAGCGCGACGGCGAGGCACAGAAAGCCTACGCAGTGGCGATCATCAACATGATCAAGGAACTGATTCCGCTGAATCCCTTGTACGGGGAAGAACTCAAGGTATTTCTCGCGCGCTCCAACCCAAACGAGCCCTCGGTGCTGGCCGATTTCGCTGCCAGCCTGACATCGGCCAGCCGCGAAGACCTGCAGGACGTGCTCGAGACCCTGCCGCTGCAGCGCCGGCTGGAAAAGGTCGTTACGCTGCTGCAGCGCGAGCTCGAGATCGCGCGCGCGCAGATGGAC
>CAZVMA010000004.1:25035-26880 GCA_964628545.1 uncultured Pseudomonadales bacterium
GCGAGGCCGTGCTGCGCCAGCAGCTGAAGTACATCCAGTCAGAGCTGGGGCTCTCCAAGGATGATCGCACCGCCGATCTGGAACACTTCCGCGCCCGCGTCGCCGACCGCCCTGTCCCGGAGCAGGCGCGTCGGCGCATCGACGAGGAGCTCGGCAAGCTCGGGCTGCTGGAAGTGGGCTCCCCCGAGTACGGCGTTACCCGAAACTACCTCGACTGGCTCACCAGCGTGCCGTGGGGCCAGGTCAGCCGCGACAGCGGCGACCTGAAGACCGCGCGCCAGGTACTCGATCGCCATCACGCGGGCCTGCAGGACATCAAGGCGCGGATCGTCGAGTTCCTCGCGCTGGGCATCATGAAGGGCGACGTGGCCGGCTCGATCATCTGCTTTGTGGGCCCGCCCGGCGTCGGCAAGACGTCCCTCGGCCGCGCCATCGCCGAGGCGCTGGGGCGCACGTACTACCGTTTCTCCGTGGGCGGCATGCGGGACGAGGCCGAGATCAAGGGTCATCGTCGGACCTACATCGGCGCTATGCCGGGTAAGCTGATCCGCGCGCTGCGGGAAACCGGCGTCGCCAACCCGGTAATCATGCTGGACGAGGTCGACAAGATCGGTGCCTCGTACCAGGGCGACCCCGCATCCGCGCTGCTGGAGGTGCTGGATCCGGAGCAGAACGGCACATTCCACGACCACTACCTGGACGTCGACGTGGATCTGTCGAAAGTGCTGTTTATCTGCACCGCCAATCAGCTGGACACGATCCCCGCACCGCTACTGGACCGTATGGAGGTCATCCGCCTGTCCGGCTACCTGGATGCCGAAAAACTGGAGATCGCCCGGCGCCATCTGCTGCCGCGGCAGCTCGAGCGAGCCGGACTGCGGCGTCGCGGCGATATCGACATTCCGGCACCGACCCTGCGTCGGGTGATCGAAGGCTATTCGCGCGAGGCCGGGGTGCGACGGCTGGACAAAATGTTGGCCAGCCTGGTGCGCAAGAATGTCGTGCGCCTGCTGGAGGGGGGCGGTGCGTCCGATCCGCGTCATGCCTGACGACGTCGAGCGAGACCTGGGTCCGCCGCCCTACACCCCCGAGGCGCTGGAGCGAGGTGTCGGTATCGTCACCGGACTCGCCTGGACATCGCTCGGCGGCGCCACACTGCCGATCGAAGCCACGCTGGTGCACCGACAACAGGCGGGCCTGCGCCTGACCGGCCAGCTGGGCGAAGTCATGCAGGAATCCGCCAACATCGCCTACAGCGTCATGCGCGCGAATGCCGCAACGTATGGTGCGCCAGACAAGTGGTTCGACGACGCCAACATCCATCTGCACGTGCCAGCTGGCGCGACCCCAAAGGATGGCCCGAGCGCCGGCATTGCCATCGCCAGCGCCCTGCTGTCCCGCGCGCTCGATCGCGCACCGAAGAACGGCTTCGCAATGACGGGCGAGCTCACCCTCACCGGGCGGGTGTATCCGGTTGGCGGCATCCGCGAAAAGCTGCTCGCCGCGCGTCGTCTAGGGCTGCGGCGGGTGATCCTGCCTGCCGCCAACAGACGCGAGTACGACGAGGTGCCGGAGTCGGTGCGGCGCGGCATTCGGGTGCACTTTGTGGAGCAGTTTGAAGAGGTGGTGGCCTTGTTGTTCGGTTGACGGCTGATCGGGTTGTCTGGTTGGGGCGGGCGCATGGGGTTGTGACGCGAGGCCGGGCAAGCACCGATTGCGCTCGGGGTCGGCTGATCGGGTTGTCTGGTGTGCGTTTTGGGCGTGTGGAGTTGTGACGCGAGGCCGGTCAAGCACCGATTGCGGTGCTGGCACGCCCTCGGCCCCCGTCCCGGGTACCCTCAGTCA
>CAZVMA010000005.1:0-4648 GCA_964628545.1 uncultured Pseudomonadales bacterium
TGTCCGCATTCGGCCTAGCCAAGCAGCTTGGTGTCAGCCGGACGCTCGCACAGGACTACATTGATCGCTACTTCGGTCGTTACCCCGGCGTGCGGGACTACATGGACAGAACCCGGGCGCTGGCCCGCGATCAAGGCTATGTCGAGACGCTGTTCGGGCGTCGACTGCACGTGCCCGAAATCAGCGCCGGCAACCAGCAGCGCCGGCAAGCCGCCGAGCGTACCGCCATCAAGCGCGCGATGATCAGCGTTGACGCCTGGCTGCGTCAGACCGGAATCGACGCCCTGCTGATCATGCAGGTGCATGACGAGCTGGTGTTCGAGGTCAGTGAAGCGGTCGTCGACGAGGTCGAGCGGTCGGTAGCGAACCTGATGGCCGACGCTGCGCGGCTGGATGTACCGTTGATTGTCGACACCGGGGTGGGTGCGAACTGGGACGAAGCGCACTGAGCGTACGCATGACTCATGCCGGATCGTCGGTCTGCGGCAGACCGCCAGCCAACCAGCCGCGAACGACAGCGATGACTTCCTCCACATGCTGCCCGCGCAGCGCCGAGAAGGTCAGCCACTGGGCGTTGGGCGCACGCAGGCGCGAGCGTGCGGCCAGCAGGGCCTGCTGCTGCGCACCGAAGCCCAGCTTGTCCGCCTTGTTCAGCAGCAGCAGCAGCGGCATGCGTGCTGCCTCGGCCCAGCGAATCAGCTCCAGGTCGAGGGCTTGCAGGGGGTGCCGGATATCCATCACCAGCACCAGCCCGACCAGATTGGTGCGCTGTTCGAGATACCGATTGACCTCCGCCTGCCACTTCGCCTGGGCGTTGCGGTCTGCCTTGGCATAGCCGTATCCGGGCAGGTCGACCAGCCGTCCGCCACCGCGGACGTCGAACAGGTTCAGCAGCTGGGTGCGTCCGGGTGTCTTGCTGACCTTTGCCGTGCCGCGGTCGCCGGTCAATCGATTCAGCACGCTCGACTTGCCGGCGTTTGAGCGGCCGGCAAACGCGACCTCCGGCATCAGGTCCGATGGGCACTGCCGAATGTCCGGGGCGCTTTTCAGGAACGACACCTGAATGCGCTGCGGGTCGAGTGTGTTGCCCGGATCGGGCTCGGAATGCTGGGCGTCGGCCATGGGTCGAGGGTCCTCGCCGGGCGTGCGCCCGTGCTGGGTGAGTGCGTCGGGCGTTACCGCGACTCAGGCAGTCAGTATATAATCCCTTCCCCTCGAATGCGGCCTTTCTTGCCGCCTCCCCAGTCAGGCGGAATGGTCGGGGTCAACCAGGGTCGACAGGGATCGACAAGGATCGACAGACATGCACGTGCGTATCGCAGCAGGATTGTTGTTGACGCTGCTTGCCGGGGTGTCCGGCTGGGCGCATGCCGTGACCGGTAATCCGGAAGCCGGCAAGGCGCAGGCGGCCGCTTGTGGCGCATGCCATGGCCAAGATGGCGCCACGCCGCTTGACCCCACCTACCCGGTGCTGGCTGGACAGAATGAGCGTTACCTTACCCGCCAGCTCCAGCTGATTCAGACGGACGCGCGCCAGATTCCGTTGATGGCGGGGCAGCTGAACGGCAAGACTGACCAGGATCTCGCCGACCTCGCAGCCTACTATGCTTCGCTGCCGGCGAAGGTGGGTCAGGCGAAGGGTGATGACGAAGCGATCGCGCGCGCAGAGCGGCTGTATCGCGGCGGCGATCTGTCGAAGGGCGTCGCGGCCTGCATCGCCTGCCACGGGCCGTCCGGCAAGGGCAATGCGCCCGCGGGTTTCCCGGCGATCAGCGGTCAGGCGGTCGGCTACTCGCAGAAGCAGCTGACGGAGTATCGTGAGGGTCGGCGCGCAACCGACGAGTCGTACGGCGCCATGATGCGCGGTGTGGCGGCACGGCTGACCGACACCGAGATCGCGGCCCTGGCCGATTACCTGCACGGGCTGAATTAGGCCGCTTGATTCAACGGTTTGGATTCCAGCTTCGAGAGCCAACCTGGGGATACCTCGGTATGACGCGATCCCGCCTGAACCTGTTCGCCCGCCTGTCGCAGACCCCTGCCCGCCCGACACTGCGGGCCCTTGTCGTCCTGGCCATGCTGGTTTCGGCCGCAATGGGTCACGCCGCCGAAGCCCCGTCGGCTGCCTGGGTCGAAGGCGTCAACTACAAGCGGCTGCCGGTGGCCATCGAAACCCGTGATCCGTCCAAAGTCGAAGTGGTAGAGGTGTTCTCCTACGCTTGTATCCACTGCAAGACGTTTGAGCCCATGATCTCGGCCTGGTACGCGAAAGCGCCCGCGCACGTCGATTTTCAGCGCCTGCCCGCAGCGTTCGATGCGACCTGGGCCACGCTGGCGCAGGCCTACTTCACCGCTGAAGTGCTGGGCGTCACCGACAAAGTGCACGACCTGATCTTCTCGGGCATCCACGACAGCAGGATCAATCTGGCCGACCCGGCCGAACTGGCCCGGGTGTTCAAGGATGCCGCCGGCATCGAGCCGGAGCAGTTCAACCAGACGTTCCAGTCGTTCAGCGTGCGCAGCCGCGTGCAGCAGGCGGATGCCCGCACCCGGGCCTATCGGGTGACCGGCACGCCGACGCTGATCGTCGATGGCCGGTTCTTGGTCGACGCGCGCATGGCGGGCGGCAACGACAAAATGCTTGAGGTGGTGGATCACCTGGTCGCCCAACAGTGGGCGCAACGCGCCAAGCCCCAGTGACGTCCTTCGGCGCCTGGGTGCGTCGTCTCGACTCTCGGATTGATCTTCGCCCGCGACGCGTCCGCGCATTGGGCGTCAGCCTGTCGCCGACGCTGCGTCCAGCGCCCCCTGCGCCGCGATCACTCAAGCTGCTGTCGTTCAACATTCAGGTGGCGATCGGCGCGAGCGCCTATCGCCACTACGTAACGCACGGCTGGAAGCACCTGCTGCCGCACACCGGTGCGCGCGGGAATCTCGATCGCATTGCCGACGTGATTGGCGACTACGACGTGGTTGCGCTGCAGGAAATCGACAACGGCAGTCTGCGCAGCCGTAACGTCAACCAGGTCCATTACCTGGCGGAACGGGCAGGGTTTCCGTTCTGGTACAGCCAGCTCAACCGCGATCTTGGGCGGCTCGCTCAGCACGGCAATGGCGTGCTCAGTCGCGTCGCGCCGGCCTCGGTTGAAGATCACAAGCTGCCTGGCGCAATCCCGGGCCGAGGCGCGATTCTCGTGCGCCTTCCGTTCGGCGACGGCGAGCTTACGCTGGTGCTGCTGCATCTCTCTTTGGGCCAGCGTTCCCGGCATCGGCAGCTCGAGTACGTGCGTCGGCTCATCGAGACCGAGCCCAGAGTGGTCGTGATGGGCGACATGAACAGCCACCTGACCGGGCTGCTGGTGGGTTCGCCGCTGGCGGGCAGCCGGTTGCGGGCGGCCGGTGGTACCGAGCCCACCTATCCCGCGTGGCGGCCGGCTCGGGCGCTGGATCACATCCTGGTGTCGCCCGGTCTTGAGATTCGCGGCTTCGAGGTTCTGGACTGCCGGCTATCCGACCACAGGCCGATAGCCGTTACCTTGGATTGCGTCTGATCCCCGGTCCCGCGCGGCGATCGCGACGGGACACCCGGGGTAGCCCAATACGCCGCTAGTTCGCGGCGACTTCCGGCGTCTTTTGTGGTCGCGAGCAGGCGGTACCGATGACCTCGGGATACTCCTGTCGGTACTTGCTGCTGCACAGGGCGATCGACGCCTTGGCCTGCGAGATCACGTAGGCATGAACGGCGGTCGAACGGCTCTCGTCCAGCACGTGCCCGAAGCTGGCCATGCCTTTGCCCACGTAAGCACCCTGACGGACGATGGCATCCCAGCTCGAGTGCACGGCCGCCGTGCTGTAGCGCAGGTCCGGTGTGCCACCGCCGCTGCTGATCACGCCGGGTCCGTGACAGGTCGCGCAGTACGTGTGGTACAGCGTTTCACCCTCAGCAATCTGCTCTGGCGTCGCGGCCAGTTCCGGCGGCTCGGGAATTTCCATGAACGCCACGCGCGCGTCTGGCAGTGCGGCCGAGGCGCCCAGCTTGAAGGTCAGAATACGACCCTCGGTCATCACGTTGTCTCGATGCCGGGGCACGCCGCTGGCCAGCGCGTAGGCGCCGCCCCAGCCTGCCACCACGCTCACGTACTGCTCGCCATCAATTGAATAGGTCACCGGCGCTGCGATGATGCCGACCTGCGCCGGGAACTCCCATACCAGCGCGCCTTTGTCTGCGGTATAGGCCGCGAACTTGCCGTCGGCACGGCCCTGGAAGACCAGGTTACCGGCCGTTGTCAGCACCCCGCCGTTCCACGACATGGCGTGCTGCACGCGCCAGACTTCCTTCTGGGTGACCGGGTCCCAGGCGCTCAGATGACCCTTGACCGCCTGCAGGTTGGTGACCATCTCGTCCGGATTCTTTGTCGGAATGGTCTGTTTCATGTCGGTGCCGGTGTTCCACTCGCCCGGGTGGTGCTTGAAGGCATTGTCTTGCGCGAAGGCGAACGGGATATCGAGTGCCGGTATGTAGACCAAACCCGCCTTGGGGTTGAAGGCCATCGGATGCCAGTTGTGTCCGCCGTAGGGCGCCGGCTTGATGACGGTCGCGCGATCGGCGTAGCGGGCCTCTGGCGTTTCCACCGGTCGACCGGTTTCC
>CAZVMA010000005.1:4658-23853 GCA_964628545.1 uncultured Pseudomonadales bacterium
GATCGACGTGCGTTGCCCAATTGATGGGCACGTAGGCCTCGGCCGAGATGAACTCGCCGTTGGTGCGATCCAGCACGTAGAAGAAACCGTTCTTGGGCGCCTGCATGATGACTTTTCGGACTGCGCCTTCGATCTCGAGATCGGCCAGGATCATGTGCTGCACGGCGGTGTAGTCCCAGCTGTCGCCCGGGGTCGTCTGGTAGTGCCAGACCAGCTCGCCGCTATCCGGATTCACCGCCACGATCGACGACAGATACAGGTTGTCGCCGCCGCCGGGAGAACGGATGAAGCGGTTCCAGGGCGAGCCGTTGCCAACCCCGACGTACAGCAGATTCAGCTCGGGGTCGTATGCCATCGAATCCCAGGTGGTGCCGCCGCCGCCGACTTCCCACCACTTGCCGCCGATCCAGGTCTTGGCCGCAGCTTCGAGATGCTTGCCTTCGAACGGCTGGGACGGGTCGCCTGGAACCGTGTAGAAGCGCCAAGCCATCTCACCGGTGTTGGCGTCGTACGCCGAGAAATACCCGCGCACGCCCAGCTCGGCGCCGCCGTTACCGATGATCACCTTGCCTTTGACCACGCGCGGCGCGCCAGTGATGGTGTAGGGTCGTTCCCGATCGGTGGTTTGGACGTCCCAGATCGACTTGCCGGTTGCGGCGTCGAGCGCGACCAGACGCCCGTCGATGGTGCCGACGAAAATCTTGCCTTCCCACGCAGCCACGCCGCGGTTGACCACGTCGCAGCACGCAAACTTGCCCCACTCCCGGGGTACCTGGGGATCGTAGGTCCACAGCAGTTGGCCGGTGCGCGCATCGTGCGCCCACACGACTGACCAGGCGCCGCTGGTGAACATCACGCCATCGACCACGATGGGCGTGGCCTCCAGGCCGCGCGTGGTGCCGGTATCCCACGACCACGCGAGCCCCAGTTGGGCGACGGTGCCGTCGTTGATCTGATCAAGCGGGCTGAAGCGCTGTTCGTCGTAGGTGCGGCCGTGAGCCAGCCAGTTGCCGGGCTCGCTGTTGGCGCCGACGATGCGGGCTTCGTTGATTGAGGCGGTGGCCTGCCGGATGCGGGCGTCGCTTGGCGCCGCGCCATCGGCTGTCGTCGAAACCGCCCCCGAAGCGGCGTCGGGCTCGACGGCTGCGGGCGTCTCGGCTGACTCCTGCGAACAGGCGGCGGACAGCACCAGCAGCGCTGCCCAGGTCAGATTGCGAAGCATGGGTTCATCCCCCTCTTGGACGTAAGACGTGAGTGGCGGGGGGCGCATCGGCCGCGTCGGCCCATGACCCGGCGACACCGGCCCCGGCCACCCTGTTCGCATGTTAGCAGACAGTAGCGGCTGGACCCCCTCTTGGCCATCGCGTACTTTGACGCGGCGGCTGGCTCTTTCACAGAGACCGCGGACCCAGGCATCGTCGCGCAGGATTCAAGGTGGGCATGAGCAACAGCATTCCGGAAACCGAAGATTGGCCGATCGAGCAGCAGGAATGGATCGACGCGCTGGATGACGTGCTGCGACAGCGGGGCGGAGCCGCCGCGCGCGATCTTCTGGCGCGTCTCGAGCGGCATCTCAGCAGCCGCGGGCAGGTGCTGACCGGCGCGGCGCTCAACACGCCCTACAAGAACACCATCGACCTGCGCGACCAGCCCGCCTATCCCGGCGACATCGACCTGGAAACCCGCATTGGCAACATCATTCGCTGGAACGCGGTGGCCATGGTGCTGCAGGCATACGACAGCGGCTCTGGCGTTGGCGGCCACATCGCCACCTATCTGTCGGCGGCCACCATGATGGAGGTCGGGTTCAATCATTTGTTCCGCGCGCGTCAGGAGGGATTCGGGGGCGATCAGGTGCATTTTCAGGCTCACACAGCACCGGGCGTCTATGCGCGCGCGTTTCTGGAAGGGCGGGTCCCGGAACACCGGCTCGCCAATTTCCGGCGCGAGCTCGCGGCCGGTGGGGGTCTGCCCTCTTATCCGCATCCAAGGCGTTTGCCTGATTTCTGGCCCATGCCTTCCGCGAGCATGGGGCTGTCGACGCCGTCCGCCATCTATCAGGCCCGCTTCGCCAAATATCTGGAAAGCCGCGGCTTGAAGCCGCGCGACGGCGCCCGCATCTGGACCTTCATCGGCGACGGCGAATCGGATGAGCCGGAAGTACTCGGCACCATCAACATCGCCAGCCGCGAAGGGCTCGACAACCTGGTTCTGGTCATCAACTGCAACCTGCAGCGACTGGATGGCCCGGTGCGCGGTAACGGCAAGATCATCCAGGAGCTGGAGCGGGCGTTCCGGGGCGCCGACTGGCACGTTATCAAGGTGATCTGGGGTGGTGGCTGGGATCCGCTGCTGGATCGGGACGTCGACGGCATTCTGCAGCGGCGCATGGAGCAGGCGGTCGATGGCGACTATCAGATGTACACCGTGTCGCCGGGTGACGTGGTGCGCGAGCACTGGGTCGAGGATACGCCGGCGCTGCGCGACCTGATGCAGAGCCTGTCGGACGAGGAGATCCGTTCGATCAAACGCGGCGGCCAAGATCACCGGAAGATCTACGCGGCCTTCCATCACGCGACGCGGGTGCAGGGCAAACCGTGCGTAATCCTGCTGAAGACGGTGAAGGGCGAAGGCCTTGGCCCGGGCACCGAGGGCAGCAATACGGTGCACCAGAAGAAATTCCTGACCGTCGAAGAGCGTCGCGACCTGGCGCGTCGCCTCGGTATTCCGCTCCGTCAGGACGAGATCGACCGGGCTGCGTTCTACCGGCCTGACGACGACAGCGAGGAACTGCGTTACCTGCAAGCCCGCCGGCAGGCGCTTGGCGGTTACCTGCCGGCGCGCGATGTGCGCTGCCAGCGGATCGAGCCGCCCGCGCACGAGGTTTTCCGCGACATGCTGAGCGGCAGCGTCCGCGAAGTCTCCACCACCGCGCTCGTCGTGCGCATGCTGTCGCGGCTGCTGCGCGACAAAGAGATCGGCCGCTACATCGTGCCGATTGTGCCCGACGAGGCGCGCACCTTCGGTATGGATGGACTGTTCCCGCAGGCCGGCATTTATTCGCCGGCGGGGCAGCGCTATCGGCCCGTCGACGCCGGCAGCCTCGCGCCGTATCGCGAGGCCGCGGACGGGCAGATCCTGCAGGAAGGTATCTGCGAGACGGGCGCCATGGCTTCGTTCCTGGCGGCGGGCACCGCTTACGCCAATCACGGCCTGCCGATGATTCCGTTCTACATCTTCTATTCGATGTTTGGTCTACAGCGCGTCGGCGACATGATCTGGGCGTGTGGCGACATGATGTGCAAGGGGTTTCTGCTGGGCGGCACGTCCGGCCGGACGACCCTGAACGGCGAAGGGGTGCAGCATCAGGACGGCCACTCCCATCTGCTGGCTTCGACCGTACCCAATCTGATCAGCTACGACCCTGCCTTCGGTTTCGAGATCGCGTTGATCGTTCGAGACGGCATCCGGCGCATGTACCACGCGCAAGAGGATGTTTTTTACTACCTCACGGTCACTAACCAGACCTACGTCATGCCGGCGATGCCTGAGGGCGACGCGGGTGACGTCGAGGCGGGCGTGCTCGCCGGGCTTTACTGTTTCGAACGCGAGGCGGGCGCGTGCGTCAACCTGTTCGGCAGCGGCGCGATCATGACTGAGGTCCTGGCCGCTGCCGCGAAGCTGCGAGCGCGTGGGCTTCCGGTCAACATCTGGAGCGTGACCAGCTACAGCGAGCTGGCGCGGGAGGCCTTGGCTGTGGAGCGACGTGCGCTGCTGGAGCCCGCGTCCACCGAACGGCCGTATGTGTCGCGGCTGCTGGCGGGCGAGCAGGGCGTGTTCGTGGCCGCCAGCGACTACATGAAGGCCTTGCCCATGAGCATCGCGCCCTGGGTGCCGGGTGAGCTGATCGCGCTGGGTACCGACGGCTACGGCTTGTCGGAAGACCGCGCCGCCTTGCGCGACTGGTTCGAGGTGTCGGCGGACTGGATCGTGTACGCGGTACTGGTGGCCTTGGCCCGGGCCGGGCGTGTGCCTGATGCGGATGCCCGCGCGCATGCCGATGCGGCCGGGCTTGATCTTGGCAAGGCAGATCCGGCGGGCGGGCGCGCGGCGGCCAGCCCCTGATCGCGAGCCGCGACCGATCAGTGCGCTGCGCGCGCCGTCAGCTGGCTGCCGTCCAGACGTCGGATCATCGGGGCGCGCGCGGCCACGAAGGCGATACCGGCGAGATACAGGCCACAGGCGACCATGACGGCCGCAGACGCCCCCAGCCGTTCCGCAAGCGCGCCAAGGAACAATCCACCCAGCGGCATCAGGCTGAAGCTCATGCTGTGCACGCCCATGACCCGCCCCCGCAGGCGGTCGGGCACCGTCAGCTGCAGAACCGTCATCGAGCTGATGTTGAATCCGGAGGCGCAGACCGCAACCAGCAGCGCCGCGGCGAAAGCAGCCCAGAACCAGCCGGCGAGCGTGAGGCTGGCGAAGATCAGGGTCATCAGGGCGGCGCACGCGGCAGCGCCCAGCATGACCCGGCCGAGCTGGCCGTGTCGATGGACGCTGCCGATCAGCAGCGTGCCGATGACGGAACCAATGCCGCCCGCAGAGAGCAGATAGCCGTAGCCGGTTTCGTCGGAACCCAGGCGATCCGCAAACACCGGCATCAGCTGCGTGAACGACTGGCCGAGAAACATCGCCGCAAATGTCAGGCTCATCAGCCAGCGAAACAGCGGCGACTGCCAGATGAAGCGCAAGCCTTCACCCAGCTGCTCAAATGCTGACCCGGTCGCCGGTGCCGAGGGCTGGGGCGGCAGTGTCGCCACTACCGCGAACATGGTGGCGAAGCCGAGAGCGCCCAGCGCAAACAGCACGGCGGTATCTGACACCGCGATCAGCAGGCCGCCCAGTGCGGGCATGATCATGCGCGACGATTGCCAGATGAACGAATTCAGCGCAACTGCACTCATAAATGCCGGTCGCTCCACCAGCCGCGGGTACATGCTGGCGCGAGCCGGCCAGTCGATGCCCGTGATCAGGGAAAACAGGGCCGCAATGGTCAACACGTGCCAGACCGCTACCGCCCCGTGCCAGTCGAGCCAGGCCAGGCTGGCGAGCAGGCAGGCGCTGGATGCGGACGTGCACAGCATCACGCGGCGTTTGTCGAAGCGGTCGGCGATCACGCCGCCGATCAGCGTCATGACGATGTTCGGTATGGATGCCGCGGCGCCCAGCACCCCAAGCAGCCAGGCGGACCGGGACAGCTCGAAGATCAGCCACCCCTGCCCGAGCGTGATGATCTGGGTTGCGCCGACCGAGGCGAACGAGGCATACCAGTAGCGCCGGTACAGCGGGTAACCGAGCGCGGGAAAACGCACCAGGATCGAGCGCAGCATGGAGTCCCCCGGAGTGGCATGGCAGTGTAGACCCCGACCGCCCGGCGGCGGCAACCCCAAACTCGCATCGACCCTGGGAGAGCTCATGGCACAGCGCGATCGTATCCGGATGGATCAGGTTGATGTCGATCGGGCCTGCGTCAAACGGGGCGGTGTTGATCGGGGCGGCGTAGAGCGGGCGCAAACGCCGCTCGCCGGGACTGAGCGCGCCGAACGTCCACGAGCGGCCGGCGCCTTGCGGGTCGCCCTGCTTGCCCTGGTGCTGGCGTTCGCTTCGCCGCTGCAGGCTGCGGACGAACCGCTATCCGAACCGGCGCAGGCGACCGTGATCGTCCTCTCCTGGGACGGCCTCAGACACGATTATCCAGATCTGCATTCCGCCGCCGTACCGCTGCCGGGGCTGGCCCGCTTCGTTGCGCAGGGCGCGCGCGCGGAGCGCCTGATTCCAGTGTTTCCGTCGAACACCTTCCCCGGCCACGTGGCGCTCGCCACGGGCACCTACCCGGATCGGCACGGCATTCCCGACAATGTCTTTCTGGATCGAGAGCGGGGCCTGTACCGCTACAGCCCCGACGCGAATTGGCTGGACGCCGAGCCGCTGTGGATTGCCGCGGAACGGCAGGGCATCACGGCGGCCACCTATTTCTGGGTCGGCTCGGAAACCGACTGGCGGGGACAGCGTTCGCGCTACCGTGAGGCGCCGTTCGACGGCGATCGACCGGAAGCGGCGAAGGTCGACCGCATCCTCGAGTGGCTGGCGCTGCCGGCGCCGGAGCGTCCAAGGTTGATCATGAGTTACTGGGCGGGCGCTGACGGCGCCGGGCATCGGCACGGCCCGGACAGCGCGGAGGTGCGCGCCGCCTTGATCGAGCAGGACCGTGCGCTTGTTCGTCTGCAGGAGGCGCTGGACGGCATGCAGGCCTGGCGTCACACCACGCTGCTCGTCGTCAGCGATCACGGCATGCTTGCGCGCGGCGACTCGCTTGATCTGCCCGGTGCCCTGGCCGCGGCGGGCATTGAGGCCCAGATCTATGGCGGCACGCTTGGCCATGTGTTCCTGGCGGACCTGGGCACGCTGGAGGCGGCCGAACGTGTCGCCCGCGCCATCGGGCCGGTGCAGGTGTTTCGGGGCTCCGACCTGCCGCCCGCCTGGCGCCTGTCGCATCCCACCCGCACCGGGGATCTGGTGGTGGTCGCTGATCCCCCCTACACGCTCGATCGGCCGCCCGGATTGGAGGGGCAGGCGATGGCCGCGATGCAGGCGCTGGGCGGTCAGTTTGGCATGCACGGGTACGACCCCATGATGCCGGAGATGGGTGGTGTGTTCATGGCCTTGGGTCGCGGTGTACCCAAAGGTCAACCGCTCGGGTTGGTGCGTCAGATCGATGTGGCGGCGACGGTTTCTGCGCTGCTTGGCATGGCGCCACCGCTGCAGTCGGAAGGCGATCCGATCAAAGGCTTTGCAGACGCCCTAGCGGCTGAACGGCCGGCGCAGGCTGACCGGGAGGAGCTGCTTCAGCCGCCGGCAGCCGAGTCGTCTGACGGCTGATACCGCAATACGCCGACTGGCTGTCGCACCTCGAGGCCCAGCCAGCGGCCATCGTCCGTGCGGTACCACAGGGTCATCGGGTCCATCCCTTCAGGTTCAAGCCGGTACCGGTCGGCCAATTCGCTGCGGAACGTTTCCGTGCCCTCGCGCTCGAGGCGTATGGGTACGCGCGCGCCGGTCTGGGCGTTGATCAGCGCATCACCCCGCTGCAGACGGGCCAGATCCCAGTAGGCGAAGGAAGCGGCACAGTCATCGGGCAGATGCCGGGTCTCGGGTTCGGGCGCGCGACGGATAACCGTTAAACCGACCGCGGCGGGTTCGATGGAGACATCGAAGCGCTTGCCGTTGTCGTCCGTGGTGGACGCCAGCGTGCGCAGGCAGCCGTCCTGCCAGGCCTCGCGGGCTTCGTGACGGTAGCTGAACCGAAATACCAGCAGCGCCTTGATGTCGAACGAAGCGACCGACAGCACCTGCTCGTCGGCTCCGTCGCGAATGATCTCGAAGCGGTGGCTGCCGATGGGTCGATCATCGAACAGCACATCGAAATCGAAGCGGTCGGTGCTGGCGCCGGCACCGGTTACCCAAAGCAGCAGCGCAGCAGCCAGTGCCGTGCGTCGGGCGGCGCGCCGGCCAGTTCGCCCGCGGGCAGTGACAAGCCCTAGGCCGTTACGCAGAGTTGGATCAGGGGTGTTGGCTGGCGAACCGGTTGCCGACCGCATGGATCAGTCCTCCAAGACCGGGCACGTGCTGGTAGAAGCCGTCGGCGCTGTCCCAGAAATCCTGATGCAGCACGATGCGACCGTCGGCGTCGAACCGCAAGTGGGTCAACCCGATGGTGTCGCTGTTAACGGCTCGGAACACGGGTGTAAAGGTGGCGCGCATGCGCCAGATCAAATAGACGTCAGCCCCGTCGGTGAGTTGACGCAGCAAATCGACTTCCAGCGTATCCGTGCCGCCGTGCATGCGCGCGAGGTGGCTGACGGCTTCGTCGTGGCGCTCGGTCGTCATCAAGGTATCGCTGAAGTAGAGGTCGTCGGCGTACAGCGCCTCGGCGGTGGCGCGGGCGGCATCGGGGGTTTCGGTGTTGCGATGCGAGAAGAAGGCCACGAAGGCTTGTACCGGCGCGTCGTCGGTGAGGACGTGACCCGGGTAGCGCTCGAGGGCCAGAGCATAGCGCTCAGCGTAGGGCGTGGCCTCGCGCTGGGCGCAGCCGACGAGCAGCAACGTAAGCAGGAGGGCGATAGGACGCATGCGGAGAAGGTAGCAGTCGCTTGTGAACCGGCCGTGAACCAGCTCGAAGCCGCAGACCGGCAGCCATGACCGGCAGCCATGACCGGCAGCCATGACCCGCAAGCATGACCAGCAGGCATGACCAACAGGCATGACCAACAGGCATGACCAACAGGCATGAATTGTCGTGATAGCTGGATCTTACGACGAAAGCCCGTTGGATAAACTGTTGACGTGCCTTTCACGTGGCGGCACCCACAGTCAGCCATTGTCGTTTTTGTAGTCCGGCAAGCATGCGTGATCAGGGCTGTCTTAGCAGCGGCGCCGTAGCCGCGGGTTCAACACCGGTAGTCGGCCCGGCCTGTGGTCGAACGCGCTCGTCATGAAGATCGCGGTGGTGGGGGCAGGGGTGGCCGGACTCGCGGCGGCGGACAAGCTGCAGGCGTGGGCGGACGTCACGCTGTTTGAAGCCCAGCGCCGCCTTGGCGGTCACTCGGACAGTCACGCCATTCACGTCGACGGCAAAACGTACTCCATCGACTCGGGCTTCATCATGTGGGAGCCCGCTCGGGCGCCCGGGTTCAGCGCCTGGTTGGACGAGCTGGGGGTGCCCACGCGCGCCGCGGAGGCGGGTCTGGGTGTGCACGACGAGGTCTCGGGTCTCCAGTTCGGAACGCACTCCACCGCTGCGCTGTTGTGTCAGCGCCGAAACGTGATGGCCCCGAAGTTCCTGGGTCTGTTGCAGGAGATGCGTCGTCTGCACGGCGCGCCGCTGCGGGCCGTTGAAGAAGGCGATACGCTGGCGGATTGGCTGACGCGGCAGGGTTTCCGCGAGCCCTTCGTGTCGCTGTACGCGCTGCCGCTCTGTCGGGCGCTTTGGTCCCTCGACCCCCAGCTTGCGCGGACCGTCCCGGCACGTCATGTCGTGCCGCACCTTGTTTCCTCGCGCCTGCTGCCATTCGGGCAACGACCCGCGTGGCGGGTGTTCCAGCGCGGCGCGGGCAGTTATGTTGACGCGTTCGTCGAACGGTTTGCCGGCGGAATCCGCGGAGGCGAAGCCGTTCGCTCCATCGCCCGCTCGGGCAGCCAGATCGTGCTGACCACGGCTGCCGGCCGCCAGGTGTTTGATGCCGTGGTACTCGCCTGCCACAGCCACGAGGCGCTTGCGCTGCTCGAGGACGCCAGTCCGGATGAGCGCGATGTACTCTCGGCGCTGCGCTTCGAGCGCAGCCGGCGGGTGGTGCACTCCGACGAGTCGGTCATGCCGGACGACTGGCGCGCCTGGTCGGCCTGGAACATCCGCCTTGGCCGCGATGGTCAGGCGTGTTTCTCGTTCTGGATGAACCGACTCCTGTCCCTGCGCTCGCGTACGCCGCTGTTCGTCACCATTGATCCGCAGCGGCCGTTGTCCCGGGTGTGGGCGGAAATCGAATACGCCACCCCCCTGCTGGATGCGCGCGCGCGCCGCGCGCAGCGACGCCTATCGGAAATCAGCGGTGTCCGCGGCACGTGGTACTGCGGCGCCTGGTGGGGCGACGGCCTGCAGGAAGATGGCTACCGCAGCGGCGTCGATGCCGCGACCGAACTGGCGCGCTGGCAACAGACGGCCGGTGCGCAGCCGACGTTCAACGACGTGAGCGCGGCCGGATGAGCCGCGCCACGCTCATCAATGCGGTGCTCTTTCAGGTCGTCTGGTTTGCCTGCGTGCTGGGCGGCGCCGCCGGCACCAGCCTCTGGGGCGCCCTCACGGTGCTCGCCCTGGTTGGGTTCTCGGCTTGGGTTGGCATGCTGCGGCACGATTTGCCGTTTGTTTGCGCCGGGTTGTTCGCCGGGTTCGCTCTCGACACCGGCTGGATTCAGCTCGGCATTCTCGACTATGGCGGCGCACAAGTGGCGCCGGCTTGGATCGTGCTGCTCTGGTGCGGCCTGGGCCTGACGCTGAATCACAGCATGCAGATGTTTACCGCCCGCCCGCTGCTGGGTGGTGTGCTCGCGGGCGCAACTGCGCCGTTAAGCTACCTGGGCGGAGAGCGTCTCGGTGCCGTCTCCGTGCCCGACCCCGTGGCGATGGCTTGGGTTGGGTTAGTGTGGGCCGTGGTTTTCTGGGGTGCCTTCGCGTGGGCTCGCAGTGGCATCGAACGGCGAGCTTTAGCTGCTGCCCCGGATGCTGAGCCGGCATGAAGCGGCAGGGCATTCGCGCGAAGCTGATTCGGGTCTTCGCGCTGCAGGTGGCCATCATCAGCGTAGCGACGATCGCCGGCATCTTCATCGCCAACACGCTGATCGTCGACATGGTGCTCCGCGAGGGCCTGCGCAACGAAGCCGACTATTACTGGAATCGGTTTGACCAGGACCCCGCCGCCAGCCTGCCGGATACCTCGAACATGCGTAGCTACATGGCGGTCGGCGGCGACCTGAACGGGGTTCCAGAAGTCTTCTGGCAACTGCCGGCCGATGCGGTGGTCCGCACCGTTGATGAAGGTCGGCAGCTGGTGCACGTATCTGAACGGGGCAACCACCGGCTGTATCTCGTCTGGGCCAAGTCACAGATCTACAACATCGCGTTCTTCTTCGGCATCGTGCCGCTCACCGTTGTCCTGCTGATCATTTACGGACTCGCGTTCCTGGCGTACCGCCTGTCACACCGGGCCATCTCCCCCGTGGTGCAGCTTGCGCAGCGGCTTGAGCAATACGACTTCGACCGCGATCGTTCGCTAACGGTGGACCTCGACCCGCTTCGGGATGCCGCAGACGCCGAGGTGCTGGCGATGATCGAAGCGCTGGACTCGTTTTCGGGTCGCCTGCAGGCCTTCGTCGAGCGCGGGCGGATATTCACTCGCGACGCGGGTCACGAGCTGCGTACGCCGGTCGCGGTGCTGAAAGGCAGCCTCGATCTGCTCGAGGACCGCGCCGACCGCCCGCTGCCTGAGCGCAACGCGCTGCGCCGCATGCGTCAGACCGTGGACGATATGGAGGCGCTGCTGGAAACCCTCTTGATGCTGGCGCGAGAGAGCGAGATCGAGCTGCCGCGCGACGCCGTGCTGGTGAACGACTTGGTTGCCCGCCAGGTCGAGCTGTTGCAGGCGACGGCCGCCCGCGGCGGCAACCGCTTGAGCCTCCATGAAGACGGCGAGCTCAGGGTGCGGGCGCCGCCGAAAGTGGTCGAAATCGTCATCGGCAACCTGCTTCGGAACGCCGCCAACTACACGCGCGACGGCAGCATCGAGGTCACGGTCGCCGCGCGCTCGGCGACGGTCACGGATTCCGGCGTCGGTACGTCCAGCCGCGAGCTGCAAAAGGCGTTTGAGCCGTTTTATCGGGTGGACCAGAGCCGCGGCCTGACCAAGGGCCATGGACTTGGGCTCTCAATCGTCAAGCGCTTGGTGCGTCAGTTCGGCTGGTCGATTTCGGCGCACAGCCGGCCGGGCGAGGGAACCACGATGGAGATTCGCTTCTGAGCGACGGGGTCAAGCGTTACGCCCGAGCTGCGGCGAAGGCGTCCAGCGCCCGCGCCCGCGCCAGGGTGTGTTCGACAATGGGTGTCGGGTAGCCCCTGACGCCGTGTCGCGCCGGCTCGAAGATCGCGCGGCCGTTCACCTGCGCCAGCTCGGGCACAAACGCGCGAACGAAGGCGCCGTCCGGGTCGAAGCGGGTCGCCTGGGTGATCGGGTTGAAGATGCGGAAGTAGGGGGCGGCATCGGTGCCGGTCGAGGCGCTCCACTGCCAGCCGCCGTTGTTGGCGGCAAAATCCCCGTCGACCAGCTGCTGCATGAAGTAGCGCTCGCCGGCGCGCCAGTCGATCAGCAGATGCTTGGTCAGAAACATCGCCGTAACCATGCGCAGGCGGTTGTGCATCCAGCCCGTGGTGTTCAGCTGACGCATGGCGGCATCGACCAGCGGATAACCGGTTCGCCCTTCGCACCAGGCTGTAAAGTCGTCGGGTGCATCGCGCCAGCGGACCCGATCGGCCTCCGGGCGAAAAGCCTCGCCGCGGCTGACGTGAGGGAACTGCGCGATCACGTGCCGATAGAAGTCGCGCCAGACGAGCTCACTGATCCAGGTGTCCACACCTGGATTTCCCCCATCGAGGCGACCGGCATTGGCCTCGATGGCGGCGTGCAGGCACGCTCGTGCCGAGAGTGCGCCGACGGTCAGATAGGGCGACAGGGCGCTGGTACCCGCGATGGCGGGCTGGTCGCGATCTTGGTCGTAGCGGTTGATTCGCCTGGCCACAAATTCGGATAGACGGGTGCTTGCGGCCCCTGCGCCTGCGGGCCAGCCCGCAAGCGCTTTGACGTCGCTCGGGGACGGGCCGGCGGTAGCGTCAGAACGGGTCGGCAGCAGCGGCGCGTTGGTTCGCGGCTCTGGCCCGGGCCACGCTTGGTGCCGGGGCGGAGGCAGCGGCTGCACCGCGCTGCGATCCAGTGTTGCCAGCCAGCGACGACGGAACGGCGTAAACACGGTGTAGGGTTCGCCGGCGCCTGTCAGCACGGTGCCCGGGCCCAGAATTGCGCTGCCGGCATGCATTCTGGCCGCAAGCCCGGCGTTGGCGAAGGTATTGAGCACGGTCGAGTCGCGCACGCGCTCGTCTAGAGGGTACTCCTCGTTGAAGGCTAGACGCGTTGCGCCGATGCGCTGCGCCAAGTCGAGTAGCGCTTGAGGGGCATCCCGGAATCTGGGCGCGTGAAGGACATGCAGCGGAATGCCGAGCGCGAATAACGCCTCGGCCAGACTCTGCAGGTTGCGCAGCAGAAACCCAATGCGGTTTGCGCCCATGTCGTGGCGGCGCCACTGGCGCTCGGCCAGCAGGAACACCGCTTCAACCGGGCCGTCCTGGGCCGAATCGTGCAGCGCCGGGTGGTCCTCGACGCGAAGGTCTTCACGGAACCAGACGAGCGTCTTCATGCGGGGTTAGCCAAGGGCGGTAACGGGGGCTTGGGTAGGCAGCGAGATGGTGCCAGTGCGAGCGATGGGCCTACTCGTCCTCGTCGCCGGTTCGCACGCGATAGCCGCGGCCGGCAAGCGTCTCGATCAGCGGCTTCTCGAAGGGCCGGTCGATAGCGCGACGCAGGTTGTAGAGGTGGCTGCGCAGGGTGTCGCTGTCGGGCAGATCGTCGCCCCACAGTTCCCGCTCGATCGTTTCCCGGGGCACCACTTTCGGCGCCTCGCGCATCAGAATGCGAAGGATGTCGAACAGCGTCTTGGACAGCTTGATCTCGACCCCGTCGCGGTGCACTTCCATGGTTTCGAGATTCATGGTGAGCTCGCCAATGCGATAGACGGACGTCAGACCGCGGCCGCGGCGCAGCAGCGCCTCGATGCGGGCGACCAGTTCCGGCAGCGCGAATGGCTTGACCAGATAGTCATCGGCGCCGACTTCGAACCCCTTCAGCTTGTCGTCCAGCTGGTCCCGAGCCGTCAGCATCAGAATCGGCGTCGTATTCTGTGCTTCCTGACGCAAGCGGCGACAGACCTCGATGCCGTTCATCCGCGGCAGCATCAGATCAAGCACGATGGCGTCGAAGTGTTCAGTTGACGTCAGCTGCATGGCCATTACGCCATCGGCGGCAAAGTCGACCTGATAGCCCTTGGCTTCGAGGTAGTCGCCGACGGTTTCCGCCAGTGCGGGGTGATCTTCGACGATCAGGATGCTGGCGTGACTACTCATTCGGGGCTGCTCATGGGGGGCGGCTTATGAAGGCGGTGGCTCTCCGTACTGCGCCAGCCGTGGGGTCGGCCGGAGAGCCGTCTTCGGCAGGGCAGTTCCGCGAATGTGGGCGCGCGGCGATGAATTCCGCGTGAAAGGTCTTGATGCCGAAGCGCGCGGGCTGGCCGACACCGCAAAGCGGGCCGGCTCAAGTGCGGCGGTTGGCGCTGCCGAGTCCGGCAAATGCGCCAAGCCCGGGACGACAGGCCAGCTCGTGCAGGAACCAGGGCGTGAAGTCCTTCGGTGCCCGCGCGATCCAGTCGCCGAGCGTCGCGGCATCAATCGCGCGCAGTGCTTGCACCTCCTCACCGTCAGCGACTGGGGTGCCGGACCAGCGCGCAGCAAAGGCGAGCTGCAGTTCGTGATCGGCGATGCCGCGGGCGGGGTCGTCCAGAACATAGGCGCGCACCTCGCCGAGCGGCTCGAGCTCGAGCGGCGGCACCGAGAGCTCTTCTGCCAGCCCCCGCAGGGCGCCGTCGCGATAGCTTTCGTTCGGGCGCAGATGTTCGCCCACGCTGAAATCCCAGCGCCCGGGGAAAAGGTCCTTGTCATCGGCGCGCTGCTGGATCCACAGGCGATCGGCAGCATCGAACAGGAACACGTGCACCGAGCGGTGCCAGAGCCCGAGCGCGTGCACGCGCGAGCGGGGCACCAGAGCGAGCGGCTCACCCTCGTCGTCGAAGGTCTGAAAGAGTTCCTCCGGCATGTCGTGCGGCGAGTGGGTTGGCATGATCTGCTTGTGGTCAGCGCTCAAGAATGGTCTCGGTGCGTATCATGGCGCGTGCCCGGCAGTAGCGCACGCGCATGCTCGCGCCGTGCCGGCAACCGGCCGGCAGGGCCTGGCGATGCCCGGGCAATGCGGCAAAGTGCTCCAGCCAAAGTGCTTGAGGAAGGAGGTCGGGTGAAAGCGCCATCGAACGAACACTCCGCTATTGCCCTCGTCCGCGTCTGGGACCTGCCGCTGCGGCTCTGGCACTGGCTGTTCGCGGCGGCGGTCGGCGGCGCCCTGTATACCGGCCTGTCCGAGGACATCGCCCTGATCGACTGGCATATGCGCTGCGGGCTCGCGGCGCTGGCGCTGCTGGTTTGGCGGCTCGGCTGGGGACTGTTCGGCCCGCGATACGCGCGTTGGCGCCACGTCGCGCGGGCGTTCTGGCCCGGCCCGGCACCGGTATCCGCGGCAAAGCCTGCGGAATCTGCGGACGCAAGCATCGCGCGCACGCGTCCGGGCGCAATGATGGCGCTCGCGCTGCCGCTGATCGTGGCGGTGCAGGCGGGTGCGGGCCTCTTCACCAGCGATTTCATCTTCACCGATGGTCCGCTGGTGCGGCACGTGTCGGCGGCAACCGTAGACCTGCTGTCCGCTGTGCACCACCGTGCCTATTGGCTGGTGCTGGGGTTGATCGGCCTGCATCTCAGTGCGCACGCGTATTACGCGGCGCGGCGCGACCCGCTGGTTCTGTCGATGCTGACGGGCCGTAAGCGTGCGCCGCTGCCGCCAGCGCCGGAGCGCCTGGGTCTCGCGCTGGTCTGGCTGGTCGTGGTGGCGGTCGCCAGCGGCCTGGTTACCCGCTACCTGGGGTAGCCCACCGCCCGCAACTTACTCGGCGCGGAAGTCCGTGTGGCAGCTCTTGCAGCTTTGGGCCAGGGCTTGGAAAGCCGGCACCACGTCCTTGCCGGTTTCTACTGCGCCCTGAAATGCGTTGGCTGCGTTCTTGAAATCGCTCATGCGCGTGTTGAAGGTCTCCCGATCGCTCCAGACCGCCGGCAGTGCGTCGCCGCCCTCGGACTGCGGCGGGAACAGGTCGTTCGCAATTCCCGCCATGTCGGCCATCGCGGTCGCGTGCAGTGCGAGGTGGTCCATATGCGGCACCTGCTGGCGAATGATGCCGGCCATGGCCTGCATGTGGCCACCGATCGCGGCGTAAACGCTCTGGCGGTATTCGACATCCCCCTCGCCGGCCAGGGCCGGTGTGGTCAGCCAGACAGCGGCGGAAACGACGGCAGCCTGGGCGATGTTGCGGCGCGTCAGTCGGTGGAAGGTTAATGGCATGAGCAGGCTCCTCGATCGTGTCCCCAAGCTTCGGGTTTTTGCCCTTTGCTTTCAATCACGTGTCGCGATTACACCACGGTTTCGTGGACAGCGCGGGCTTTGTTTGATACGTTATAACACCGAAGTTCGGAAGGTCGAGCCATGCCCACGCCCAGTCGAATCCACCCGGTGCGAGTTGTTGCCGCCCTGATCCTGCCGGTCGCTGCCGTCCTGGCGCCCTCCGTTCTGGCGCAATCGGACACGCCCGCGCTGCGGTCGGGCGCGCCCGCCGAGGGTATCGAAGAGGTGATCGTGCGCGCCCACCCCCTGCCGACCGACCAGTTGGCGCAATCCTATCGAGTCGTCGAGGGCGCCGAGCTGCTGCGACGCCTGGACGCCAATCTGGGCGCAGTGGTCGGCCAATTGCCCGGCGTCAGCACCACCTCGTTTGGTCAGGCGGTCGGGCGCCCGGTCATTCACGGGCTTGGCGGCACGCGCGTCCGAGTAATGGAGGACCATATCCCGTCCCTTGACGCGTCGGTGTTGAGCGATGACCACGCGGTGACCATCGACCCGTCTCTGGCGGACAGCATCGACATTCTGAAAGGGCCGGCAGCGCTGATTTACGGCTCCGGCGCAATCGGAGGTGTCGTGGACGTGCACAGCGGGCGCGTGCCGGCTACCCGTACCGATGTCCCGTTTTCCGGCCGCATCGACGCTCGGCTGGACGACGTCGCGGATCAGCGGAGCGGCGCCGCGCGGTTTGACGGCATGGTCGGCTCGCTGGCCTGGCATGCGGACGGCTTTCGGCGACAGCTGGATGATTACGAGATTCCCGGATACGCCGAATCGGCAGCCCTGCGCCGAGCGGAGGCCGACGAGGCAGAGGACGGCGACGCGCCGCCCGAGGCGCGCGGGGTGCTGCCGAACAGCGAAGTAGATGCGCAAGGGGCCGGGTTTGGCGTGTCCTGGATTGGCGAAACGGGCTACTTCGGCGTCGCGCGGAGCGGTATCGATATGGAATACGGCCTGCCGGGCGGCCACGGGCATCATCACGAGCACGAGGAAGAACCGGTTTCCGCCTTTGCGCAACTGGCGGACCAACCTGTCTCCGTCGCTGCGGAGAAAGAAGAAGCGGCGGGTGACGGCGTCCAGCTTGATCTACACCAGCGTCGCTGGGATGTTGCGGCTGGCCTGCAGGAGCCCCTGGCCGGCTGGCGCGAGCTGGAGCTTCGGGTTGGCGTGAACGACTACGAGCACAGCGAGATTGAAGCGCCCGGAGAAGTGGGCACTCGCTATTCAGTAGAGGCCTGGGAAACCCGGCTGCAGGCGCAACATGCACCTTGGGCTGGTTGGCAGGGCGTGGTGGGCCTGCAAGTGGGATACGAAGACTTTCTGGCCGTGGGCGAGGAGGCCTATCTGCCCGCTCACGAAACGGACACGCGAGCGCTGTTCTTGGTGGAAGAGCGTGAGGTCGGCAACCTGACCCTTCAGGCCGGCGCCCGGGTCGAGCAGGTCAGCCACGATGCCGACGGTTTCGCCGGCGACGACTTCACCGTAGCCAGCCTTTCCGGCGGCCTGCTGCTGCCGCTGTCGGCCGAGTGGGAGCTGGGTGTCGTCTTGGATGTTGCCCAGCGCGCGCCGGCAGCCGCGGAGCTGTATTCGAACGGGCCGCACCTGGCGACTGGCTCCTTCGAGGTGGGCGACCCCGGGCTCGACACCGAGTCGTCCAATAATCTGGCGGGCACCCTGCGCTACCGCATGGGCCGGGCGCAGGTCGAGGCCACCCTGTACGCGAATCGCTTTCAGGACTTCATCTATCAGGCGGATACCGGCCTTGAGGCCGACGAGCTGCCGCTCAGAGTCTGGACCCAGGCCGACGCGCTGTTCCACGGGCTCGATCTCGAGGCGCGCTACGCGCTGATCGTCGACGGCCCGGTCAACGTCGACCTTCGTCTGACGTACGACTTCGTAAACGCGACCCTCGATCTGGACGACGAGGACCAGGTGCCGCGCCTGCCGCCCGACCGGTTCGGTTTGGGCCTCGAGCTGCGTCGGGGCGTGCTCGGAGCCAGCATCGACTACCTGCGCGCCATGGACCAGGATCAGACCTCGTCCCTCGAGACGGAAACCCCGGGGTACGATGATCTGCGCGCCGAGATCTCGGGTACCTTCGAGCTGGGGTCGGCGACCGCGGTCCTGTACCTGCAAGGGCGCAACCTGACCGACGACGATCAGCGTAATCATGTATCCTTTATCAAGGAGTTCGCGCCGTTGCCGGGCCGCACGATCGTGGGCGGCGTGCGGCTCGACTTCTGACGGATCATCGCGCCGGAGCCGCTCGACCGAAGCCCTCGCGATCCCAGTGATGTCATGACCGGTGTTGGGATGCAGTGGTGCTGGAGTCGGGTGGTGAGTGATTCGGAGGCGCGGGGCGTCGAGATCAGCCGCTTCGACAAGGCGGCAATCGCCTTGTCCGCGGTGTGTCTGCTGCATTGCCTCGCGCTGCCGGTCGCGCTGCTGCTGGCGCCGACGCTGGGCCCGGCGGTGCTGGGCACCGAGTCCCCTGTGCACTGGCTGCTGCTTGCGCTGGCAACACCGGTCAGCGCCTACGCCCTGTGGCACGGCTACAGTGCACATGGTCGACGGCTTGCGCCGGTGTTGGGCGCCGTCGGCATCGTCATCATGTTCATTGCCGTGAGCCACGTGGTCGACCGTACGCTGGAGACCCTGCTCACCGTGACCGGGGTGACCGTGCTGCTGGTGGCGCATGCCATGAATCTGCGCCACGGGCATTCGCGCCCGGCGCGCTGAACATCCTGGCGTGGCGCGCGCTGGCGGCGGGTCACGCCCCGGCGCTAAGATCGATCAGGGCCGCATTGCGCCCCGCAACCCACCGGAGACACCCATGTCGCAGCAGGTCGATAGTCCGTTCCACACGCTCAACATGATCTCGATCACGGGCGAAGCCGTCGATTTTGCCAGCTACGCCGGCAAGCTTTGCCTCGTGGTGAACGTCGCCAGCCGTTGAGGCCTCACGCCGCAGTACGCAGGTCTGCGTACCCTTCAGACTGATTTCGGGCCGCGCGGCTTTACCGTGCTGGCATTTCCGTGCAACCAGTTTGGCGCCCAGGAGCCAGGCTCAGATGCCGAGGTGCTCGCGTTCGCTACCAGCCGGTACGACGTCAATTTCCCGATGTTCAGCAAGATCGAGGTGAACGGTTCCGGGGCTGCGCCCCTGTACCAGTGGCTGAAGACAAGTCAGCCGAACGAAGACGGCAGCACCG
>CAZVMA010000006.1:0-8127 GCA_964628545.1 uncultured Pseudomonadales bacterium
CGCGTTCCAGCTGAATCAGGAAGGGTATTACGGCACCTACGGCCGGGTAGGCGCCCGGACCGAGATGCCCGGTTGCTCGCTGTGCATGGGCAACCAGGCGCGGGTGAAGGACAACTCGACCGTGGTGTCCACCTCGACCCGCAACTTCCCGAACCGGCTCGGCAACGGCGCGAACGTGTATCTGGCGTCCGCCGAGCTGGCCGCGATCGCCTCGGTGCTGGGGCGTCTGCCGACGCCCGCGGAATACCTGGCGTTCATGGACCAGATCAACACTATGGGCCGCGAGATCTATCGCTACCTGAACTTCAACGAGATCGAATCGTTCCAGCGTGCGGCCGATGACGGCCGACGCATCGGTGCGGTACAGATCGACACGGTGAAGGTGGCTTAGGCCCCTTTTTGACCCTACCGGGGCAGCGATGCCCCGCCGGCCAGGCTGCTCATTCTCTGAGCAGCCGTCGCTCGTGCGTCAGCGCGTGACGGCGACCGGCGGCCGATTTTCCACCGAGTTCCACGTCACCTCGTCCGGCACGCCGATCACGCGCGCGTAGCTGACGCCGGGTGGATAGTGGGTCATGTGCGGGCCGGGCGCATCGGCGGCGGGTTGTGTCACCGTGCCGCCTGAATCCTGGAAGTCGGCCGGCTTTTTGTAGCGTGCAAGTTCCTCCGCGGAGATGCCTGCGAGCGCCACGACCTCAGGGTCGATCCAGGCCCGTTGGTCAATCGGTTCCCGGGAGTAGGAGAGTTCGAGCGCCAGATTCTCCGGGCCGGCGAAATACATGGAGACGCACATGCCGTGATCCATGGGTCCGAGTACCGGCACGCCCTTGCTGCGCAGCCGATCGCGCATTGCCATCAGCTCGGCATGGTCCTTCACCCGCAGGGCGAGATGCTGCATGACACCACGGGCCACGTTGCGCGCGGGGTTGCCGGCGTGCGTCTGGCCAAACTGCACCGGAATATCCTTGACCTCGGGGTGGCAAACGAAAGCGATGGCGCTCTCGTCGTTCAGCCGCAGGAACCCGTGCCAGGTGTTCTCGACACCATGCATCCAGTAGAGCGCGACCAGCTCCATGCCGAGCTTGTCGGTGAAGAACTCGATCTGCGACTTCATGTCGGCGGTGCTGATGGCGATGTGGTGCAGACCCTCGACCTTGTTCATGCGGACTCCCCTCTGTTCGTCATGTCTGGCGAAAGTATCCACGCGGCTCGGTACCGCTGTGAAGCGCAATGGACACACACTGCATTTCGGGCCCCACGCCCCCGGTCACACCAGGGCCGCATCGTTGGCCGCCGCGGTCAGGGCGTCATAGCCGTAAACGGCCAGCAGACGTTTCGCCGCCTGCCCTGCGGCACGGTTGCGGGCCCACGCCTTCAAGCCGCGTAAATGGAATACCTCGG
Organism: uncultured Pseudomonadales bacterium; assembly: GCA_964628545.1. Taxonomy (GTDB): domain Bacteria; phylum Pseudomonadota; class Gammaproteobacteria; order Pseudomonadales; family Azotimanducaceae; genus UBA7803. The sequence goes on from CAZVMA010000006.1 coordinate 1,402, forward strand.
CATTCCGCCTCGAGCCGAGCTGAATGCCTGCGGTCCGGGGTCGGCGCAGCTCTTCGTACCGCAATAAACCCTGCGCGACATCCGCGCTGGAATCGAGACACGCCCCCAGCACCGCGGCGTCCTCGATCGCCATGGCCGCACCCTGTGCCATGAACGGCAAGGTGGCATGGCAGGCATCACCCAGCAGCGTCATGCGCCCGCGACTCCAGGCCGGCATGGGCGGCCGGTCGAACAGCGCCCACTTGAACAGGGTGTCCCGAGCCGCATGCTGCGTCAGCGTGCGGACGTGTTCATGCCAGCCGCGATAGGCGGCCTGCAGTTCAGCGGGGTCCCCCGGCTCCGTCCAGCTTTCTACTTCCCAGCCCCGCTGTTCGCGCACGAACACGCAGTTCACCAAATCGCCGCGTCTCACAAAATAGTGCACGACGTGCGCGCCCGGCCCCCACCAGGCGGTGACTGCCGGTCGCACCATGCTGGGCGGCAGATCGTTCGCCGGAATCAGCAGCCGCCAGGCGATGTTGCCGGTGAATACCGGCTGCGCGGAGCCGAACAGATGGGCGCGCACCACCGAGCGAATGCCGTCGGCACCGATCAGCGCATCGGCCGCCAAAGTGCCGAAGGCGCCGTCGACCACGACCTTGTCGTGCTGCTCGAAAACGCGCTCGACTCGCGCCCCGGTGACCAGGCGGATGCCGGAGGTCATCCGCACCGCCCGCTCCAGGACGGTAATGAGGTCACCGCGGTGGATGTGGAAATAGGGAAAGCCGAATTGTCGGGTGGCGGCGTCTCCCAGCGGAGTGGTGGCAATGAAGCGACCCGTGCGCCACTGGCGCATTTCGGTCGCCTCGGGCCGAAAGGCCACTGCTTCCAGCGCAGACTGCAACCCCAGCGCGAACAGCACCCGCGTGGCGTTGGGCGAGAGCTGGATACCTGCCCCAATTTCGCCGATCGCTGGCGCCTGTTCGAGAACGGTCACCGCATGACCGCTTCGGGCGAGGCAGAGCGCGGCCGCCAGTCCACCGATTCCGCCGCCCACGACCACAAGGTCCATCTGCGATCTCCCGCCACTGCAATTCCTGAACGGAGCCGACCCACCCATGATGCTCGACCCGATCTGCTGCCGAGCTACCCTGCGCCTGGCGCCTTCAGGAATCAAACTGCGCCGGGACGCGCGGGCCTTCAATGACGATCCGCTGAGGCTCTGCACCGCCGCTGCTACGCTACCGTTTCGCCAGATCTGACACTACCGTTTCGACAATCTTCGTGTCTCGCCAAGGAGCGAATGGAGGTCCGTCGGCCGTCATTCCTGACGGTCAGATGTTTCCCTGAGGCGTCTTCACCTGAAAATGATGCAGTGCGCCATTATACTGCGCTGCACAAACGAAGACGCTCGAGGTGACGATGATGTCGGAAGCCAGATCCACAGTCCGGTCCTTGCCCCGTTCTGAAACATTGGCTGCAGAAGCCGCGAACACGCCGCGCAACCGACTCTTGTTCTGGCTGGCCATGGCGCTGGCGCCAGAGGCTGTAACGTGGAATTGGGGTGGCTATACGCCGGCGCTGCTGAGCTACTCGCAGGCGTTGCAGGAGGCGCAGCCCGCGTCTTCGGCTTTAGAGGCGGAAGCGCCCAAGCTGGAGGCGGCGACGCCCATGGCTCGCGCGGCCTGAAGCTCGGAGTAGTAACGCCCGCAGGCGCTGCAGCCCCCGCCCGCTGAAAGGGCTTAGGGGAGGGCGATGCGCTTAACCCAGCCCGCGGGGGCGTCATTCGAGGCGCCGCGCTGAATGGCGACCAGCTGCTCGCGAAGCGTGCGGGTGGTGTCTCCAATGGCGGCGCCGTTGATCGTGAAGTTGCCCGCACTCGAGCGCACCTCGCCGATAGCGCTGATCACCGCCGCAGTGCCGCACGCGAAGGCCTCGCGCAACCGACCGCTGGCGGCATCTGCGCGCCATTCGGCCATCGCGTAGGGGCGCTCTTGGACGGTGCGGCCCGCAGCCCGCGCTAGGGTGATGACGGAGTCGCGCGTGATACCCGGCAGGATGGTGCCGGACAATGGCGGCGTGAGCAGCGTGCCGTCGTCGAACACGAAGAACACGTTCATGCCGCCCAGTTCCTCTACCCAACGATGTTCAGCGGCGTCGAGAAACACCACCTGATCGCACTCATGGCGGATCGCCTCCGCCTGCGCGACCAGGCTTGCGGCGTAGTTGCCGCCGCATTTGGCGGCACCGGTTCCGCCCGGGCCGGCGCGCGAAAAATCGTCTGACACCCAGACCTTCACCGGCTTCATGCCGCCCTTGAAGTAGGCCCCGACCGGGCAGGCAATCACGCAGAAGATGTATTCGCTGGCCGGGCGCACGCCCAAAAAGGCCTCGGCAGCGAACATGAACGGGCGCAGGTACAGGCTGCCATCCGCCTTGGTGGGCACCCATGCCCGATCAACGTTGATCAACGCCTCGATAGTGGCCATGAACAGATCGGTCGGCACCGGCGGCATGGCCAAACGCTCGGCCGACATCTGAAACCGGCGCGCGTTTTCTTCCGCCCGGAACAGGGTGATGCCGCCGTCGGGTGCGCGATAGGCCTTCAGTCCCTCGAAAACTTCCTGCGCGTAGTGCAGCACGGCACAAGCCGGGTCCAGCTGAAAGGGCTCGCGTCCGCGCACCTGCGCGTCGTGCCAGCCCTGGTCGGGCGTCCAGCGCAGCGTCGCCATGTGGTCGGTGAAAACGGTGCCGAACACCGGGTCGGCCATCAGCGCGGCGCGCTCTTCGGGCGTGCGCGCACGCGGATTCGGCACGTGCCGGAAGGTGATGGGAGTAGCGTGGCTCATGGCGATCTCAACAGGTGCTGAGCCAAGAATAACCGATCCCCGACGCAGAGCGGAGCATTGGCCGTTGCACCAGGCGATGCTTCAGGCGATGCACCAACCCGCGCCTGGTCCCGGTGCTCGCGCGGCCGCAGTGCCGTAGTCATGCCGTAGTCACGCCGTAGTCATGCGGCAGCCATGCCGTATCATGTGCCTCACCCTTCACTGCTGGCGACCTGTGATGCCGCACACCACGATCAATGGCGCTCGACTCTGGTACGACGTCATGGGCGCTGGCGAGCCCGTGCTGCTCCACCACGGCTACACCGCATCCCGGGTCAACTGGATGCCAGTCGCGACGCGGCTGGCCGATCGGTATCGAGTGATCCTCATGGAGTGTCGGGGCACGGGCGAGAGCGAGCACACGCCTGGCGGCTATTCGCTTGAGCAGTACGCGCAAGACGTGGTCGGACTGCTCGATCATCTGGGCCTTCGGCGCGTCACCTTCGCCGGCCACAGCATGGGCGGCGGCATTGGTTACCGTCTGGCGCTTGATCATGCCGACCGCCTGGCCCGTCTGATACTGATGGCGCCCATTCCGGCAGATGGCATCGGGCCGATCGATCCGGTCATGCGCGCCGAGCGTCTGGCAGAGCGGGCGCGTGGCGATCGTGCCGCGCTGCTGGCCCGTTATCGGCAGCAGCGGTTTCGGCCGGATGTCGAAACGGACGCGTGGTTTGAAGATCGGGTGCGGCACATCCTTGGCGTCTCGGATGGGCATTTCGAGCAATCGGCGGAGGCGATGAGCGCGCTGGCGGTGGGTCATCGCCTGAACGAGATCACCCTGCCCGCGCTCATGATTGCGGGGGCGGTGGACGGCCTGCTCGCCGCCAACCTCCACGATTTCGGGCGCCTACCCAATGCGACGTTGGAGGTTTTGTCACGCGCGGGGCATGAAGTTGCCGTTCATGAGCCGGATCGGGTCGCGGCGGCGATCGATGCTTTCATGGTGCACGGGCCCGTCACCGCTGCAACGCTGCTGGCGCGCCAGGCCGGCGGCTGACCGGCGTTCGGCTGATCGTGCGCGGGCCCGCTGCCTGTGCGGTTCTGCTACAACCCGCGCGGCTTGCGCGGCAGCTCGCGCCGCAAACGCTCGAAGCCCTGCCAGGCGCTGACCGCGAGCACAGCCGAGATCAGAAACAGCCACGCGCCAATGCCGGTCATGGCCGGGATCGGCCCGGTCGGATCCCAGCCAAGGTACAGCGCCATGCCGAGGAACGGCGCGACGGCGCCGCGCACGCCGGTCAGCGTCACGTGAATGCCCATGTACGCCGATAGCTGTTCGCGCGGCGCGAAGTCGTTGTGCCCCAGCTGCCAGGCCAGCGAGCCGCCACCGTTCACGATCGAGGTGACGATGCGCCCGATCGCCAGCCACACCAGCGACATCTGCCACGCACCGAAGAAGGTGATGAGAATGCCGATCACCCAGAGCGAGTTTTGGCGCGCCCGGAATTCGGCCACGTGCACCCGATCGAGATAGCGCGCCCACCACGGAATCGTCAGCAGGGTGAGCAGAAACGGGATGATCACCGTCAGCCCGATGCTGACGATGTAGCTGGCGCCGATCTGCCGCGAAACCAGGTAGACCAGCGCGGGTTCCAGCATCATGGCGGCGACACCGGACGTGAACTGGTGCAGCTGGTAGCGCGCGTAATGTCGATCGGCGCGCAGAATCGCGAAGAAGCCGCTGGCTTGTCGCGTCGTGGTCTGCGTGCGCCGCTCCAGCACGCGATGGCGCCTCTCGCCAACCACGCGCACCCGCGAGAACGACCAGATGCCGACCGCGCCGATCACGGCGCCGCCGATATACAGCCAGCGAAAGTTCTCCGGATGGGCGTCCATCAGCAGCCCGCCGATGCTGGTGGTGATGACCGTCATCAGGCTGGAGAGCACCTGCAGTCGCCCGGTGGTGCGTGCGCGCAGATGGCGCGCGTAGTTCAGGCTCCAGGCAATGCTGCGCGTGGTGATGATGCCCGCCATCACCAGTCGGCACAGGATGGCGCTCAGCATGATCACCCAAGCGCCCGCATCCGCGCGGGGAGACAGCGCAATGGCGATAACGCAGAGCAACACGGCTGACTGCAGCATCACGATCAGCGGCACTTTCGGTCGCCCGGTGCCGACCCGGTTCCAGAAGAAACTGGAGAGATTGCCGAACATGGATGAGGCGGAGATGACCGCCAGCATCCAGGGTTCGGCGTTGAAGGTCTTTGCCGCAACTACTGCGACGAAACCGCCTTCCATCAAGCTGGTGGCAACGGGCAGGGTGAGCTCGGTCACCCGCTCGCGGCGGAAACTGCGGGCGACTTCCGGAGTCAGCGTGCGCGCGCTGCCGAGCGGGCTGGCCTGGTCATCCGGGGGCATTCAGGGTTCCGTTTCGCATGGCGCCAAGCCCCGAAGGCAAAGCCCGCGCGGCAAAACGGAAAGTGTAGCGGATGAGCCCGGGCTCGGGTCAGTCCAGACGTTGCGCACGGAACCACAAGGGTCCTGCCGTGAGCAATAGAACGATCACGTTAAACCCCACGTTTGAAGGCTGGCCGGAAGCGACCGAACCGATGCTGTCCAGACAGAACCAGGCAATCAGGCCGGCCAACACGGCCCGGCGTATGGCGTCGGGCGCATGGTCGAAGGCGCGGCCCGAAAGCGCCCAGATCAACACACCCCAGCCCAGCAGAAAGCCGCCGGTTAAGGCCGACAGAAACCGGACCGTCGGTGGGTCGTAGCTTTGGGCCCCGTCGACGGGCCACGCCAGCAGGTCAAGCGCCAGACGCGGCAACTCCGCGGTCTCAGGCATGGTGCCCAGAAAAAAGACGGGGCCGAACCCACCTACGATCAGCGCCGTCACCCTGAGCCAGCGTCGATGCAGCTCCAGGGTGATCATCCGGCCCTCCGCTCTCCGAGCAGCATCGCGCGCGCGTTGCCGCCAGTCTGGACGCTCAGGATCAGGAGATACGTGGTGAGGAACGGTATGCCACCGAAGAAGGCGATCACCGCGAGCAGCAGACCGAGACCGGAAAAGTGATTGCGCCATGCGGTCCACACCGCTGACAGCGTCAGGAACCCCAGAAAATCGAGGTTGAACTGTCCGGGCCAGCCCATCTTCGCGATGTCGCCGAAGTATGTCGGTAGAAGCGACAGCAAACCGTGCTCGGCCACTACCGGGATGGTGTACGCCACCACGACGAGCAACAGAACGACGAGCAAAACCCGAAACGCGTTCATTGTGTCCCCTGCCTTGTCGAGTGCGTAGCGTTTGCTACGGATATTTGAAGCGTACGCTACGTTCCTCGCGAGCGTCAACCGCGCCCGTTGCCTGGGTTACCATCGAGGCGTCGCATCCGCTTCTCGGGGGGCATCAGCGCATGCATCCATTCCGGCTTGGTGTCTGCTACGACTTTCGCAATCCGCTCGACTCAGGCCGCAGTGACCGTGCGCTCTACGCTGAGATCATGGCGCAGGTGCAGTGGCTGGATGGGATCGGGGCCGATCTGGTGTGGTTCACCGAACATCATTTTGTCGATGACGGGTATTTGCCGAGCTGGGTGCCGGTTGCGGGCGCCATGGCGGCGGTGACGTCGCGGGTATCGTTCGGCACGGACATCTGTTTGTTGCCTTTCAACCATCCCCTGCGTCTCGCGGAAGACCTGGCCGTGCTCGACAACCTGTCGGGCGGGCGCGTCGAGGTAGGGGTTGGAATGGGCTATGCGCCGCACGAATTTCGCGGCTTCGGTGTGCCCGTGAGTCGGCGTGTTTCGCTGATGGACGAAGGTATCGAGGTGCTCCAGCGCTGCTTCACCGGCGAGCGCTTCAGCTATCACGGCACCCGCTACCAGTTCGACGACGTCCGCATCACCCCGGGTTA
>CAZVMA010000006.1:8137-11786 GCA_964628545.1 uncultured Pseudomonadales bacterium
CAGCCGGGCGGTCCGCCGCTCTGGGTGGCCGCCATGTCGGAAGCGGGTGCGCTGCGGGCAGCGCGTTTCGGCACGCATTTTCTGCCGCAGGGTCTGAAGGCGAAAGCCTTCGATCCGTGGGTGCAAGCCGTGACGTCTGCGGGCCGCACGCCGGCGGATCACCGCGTTGGCATTATCCGCAGCATTCTGGTGACGGATGACCGCGCCACTGACTGGCCGCTGGTACGTGCGGCAGAACGCTACCGGATGGTGCTGTACAACCGCTTTTTCGCAGAGAGCGGCCAGGGCTTTGGCGAAACGGGCGAGGCGATTCCGCAGACCTGGGTCGTGGGCAACGTGGGTGAATGCGTCGACGAACTCGAGCGTTTCGTGCGCGACTTCGGCATCACTGACATCGTCACCATGGCCGTGCCGCCGGGCCTGCGCCCGGAGCAAATGGTCGACAGCCACGAACGCTTGTTTCGCGATGTGCTGCCGGCCTTGCGCGCGCGGCTCGCGGGCTGAGTTCAGTCGCCGCTCGACGTCCGCTCGGTAATCGGAGCCGCCGTGGCGCCCAACACTTCGGCATCGTGTTCGCCGAGACGGGGTGCCGGCCGATACAGGCGCCATGGGCTCGCAGGCAGCCGATACGGAGCACCCGGATAGCGGATGGCTCGGCCTAGAGCCGGCGTATCGAGTGGCACCTGAAAGCCGCGGGCTCGAAAGTGCGGGTCTTCGAAAGCCTCCTCCGGCGCGTAGATCACCCCGCTCGGCAGTCCCGCGCGCTGGCAGCCAATGAAAAAGTCGTAGGCTGAAACGCGGGTTGCGATCAGCTTCAGCGCCTCTCGGCCCGCGCCGAAGACGGCGGTGATGGTGTCGTCCTTGCCGATCAGCGACAGATCGAACGGGCCTTGCCAGCGCGCCCCCAGCTCCAGAAAGACTGCTTCTGGCAGCTCGTCGGCGAATCCCAGTGTCTTCAGCCAGGCGTCAAGGCTGGCGAATTCCTTCGGAAAACGCGGCGGCACGCCGGTATTCACGTAGCGACCGTCGGCGCAGCGCACCTGCGTGGGCCCGGTTGGCACCGTGGACGCATGTCGGCCGGTCTGTCGCTGCACGGTGCTTTGGTTCACCAGCCAGTTGTAGCTTCCTGCTTCCGTGGTGACGTTCAGCGCGGCATGAATGCTGACGTCGATGAACTGGCCGCGGCCGGTAGCCATGCGCGCCAGCACCGCGGTGAGCACCGCCATGACCGCGTAGTGGCAGCCCGTGTTCAGCGCCTGGTCACCAAGTCCGCGGACCGGCGGCAGCGTATGGTCGTCGTAGCCGCAGGACCACACCGGGCCGCCACCCGCCATCAGCGTGAGATCGGTGGCGGGCAGATCGCTCTTCGGGTTGTTGCGGCCGAAGGGCGTCACGGCCGCGTGAATCAGGCCCGGTCGGCGCGCGCGCAGGGCATCGTGATCGAGACCGAGCGCAGCAAGGCGATTGATCGGCTCGGATTCGAGCAGGATGTCGGCGCTGTCGACAAGCGCGAGGAATCGCTCGCGGTCGCGCGCGAGATCCAGAACGACGCCGCGTTTGCTCGTATGGTAGTGCAGCCACCACAGGCTGCGGTCGGGTCCCGGCACATCATCGGCGTACGGCGGGTACAGCCGCGCGGGATCACCACCCGGTGGCTCGATCAGAATGACGTCTGCACCCATGTCTGCGAGTAGCTTGCCCGCGAATGCAACGCGCTCATGCGCCAGTTCCAGCACCCGCAGTCCGGACAGGGCGGTCACAGCACGCCCTCCGCCGCAAGTGCGGCGACCGTCTCGGGCGAATAGCCGAGCAGGCGCCCCAGGATTTCGACATTGTGTTCGCCGAGACAGGGGCCGCCTCGGGTGATGGACCAGTCGGTCTCGGAGAGGTGCACCGGCAGTCCGTCGACGCGGATCGCGCCGATCGCCGTGTGCTGTACGGTAGGCCACAGGCCGAACTCGGCCGTGGCAGGATCACTATCGACCCGCTCGGCGGGGCGCTGTACCGCGCTGGCGGGAATGCCGGCTGCGTTCAGTGCTGCCGCGCAGGTGAACTTGTCCTGTGCTTGGGTCCAGTGGCTGACGCAGGCATCGAGCGCGTCCTGATCCGCCACCCGTGCGGCTACGGTTTGCCAGTCCGGACGCCGGCACCAGTCGGCCCCGATCAGGTCGCCGAGGCGCCGCCAGTCGGCATCGCTGCGGCAGGCAATGGCGACCCATTCGTCGACGCCCGCGGCCGGGTAGATCCCGTGCGGCGCCATCGGCAGCCACTGGCTGCGGTTGCTGTTGCGCGCCTCGTCTGCGCGAGTGGCGCGCCCGTTCACCGTCCAGTCGAGAAGGGTGGGTCCATGCAGCGTCAGCGCCGATTCGGTGCAGGCCAGATCGACCCATTGGCCCTCGCCCGTGCGTTCCCGGTGGATCAGCGCCAGCAGGATGGCCATCGCCATGTAGTAGCCACCGGTGTGGTCCATGTACGAATAGCCCCAGCCAGCGGGCGGCTGGTCGGGCAGCGTGGACATGTGGGTCAGGCCGGAGACGGCCTGCACGATGGGGCCCCAAGTCTTGAAGCGGCTGTAGGGGCCTTCGTGGCCGAAGCCGCAGTTCGAGACATAGATAATGTCCGGGCGCCGCGCGCGCAAGGCGGCGTAGCCGAATCCCCAGCTGTCCAGCACGCCGGCGGCGAAGTTTTCCGTCACTACATCGCTTTGTCGGACGATGTCGGCCAGGATGGCGCGCGCCTTGTCTGTGCGCAGGTTCAGCGTGATGCCGTATTTGCCGGTGTTGTGGTTGTTGAAGGCCCCGCCGAGATCAATGCCGCGGCGCTCGTCCTGAAACGGCTCCATGCCGCGCAGGATGTCCCAGCGACCTTGTCGGACCGGGTCTTCGATGCGGATCACTTCGGCCCCGAACGCCGCCAGCCATTTGGTTGCGCCCGCGCCGGCAAGCTGTCCGGTGAAGTCGCAGATCCGGTATTTCGTGAGCGCCCCTGTCATCGTCTTCCCCAGCGAATCCCGTCGGCGCCAGTGTAACTTCCCCGAGTTGTTGGCGGGTTACCGATATGGTCTATTGGCCGCGGTGTACCGGCCGGATACAAGACAGGAGCATCGATATGCCGCAGACGACCGCCAATGGCATCACCATTGAATTCGACACTTTTGGCGATCCGGCTGAACGGCCGCTGCTGCTCGTCATGGGCCTTGGGGCACAGATGACGCGCTGGCGCCCGGAGTTCTGCGAGCAGCTCGCGGACCACGGGCACTACGTGATCCGGTTTGACAATCGTGACGTGGGCCTGTCGCACAAGTTCGATCACGCCGGGGTGCCGAACATGGCGCAGATCTTCATGCAGGCGCAGGCGGGTCAACCCGTGTCCGCGCCGTATTCGCTGGACGACATGGCGGACGACGCAACCGGCGTGCTCGACGCGCTGGGGAACCGCGTCTCGGGCCGTGCGCTCGACGCGGGCGAGCAGATCCAGGTCGGTGACTACGTGCTCTCGGTCGAGGCCGACGTCGACGAGGAGGTCTCCCTCGAGGACGCCGGCACGGAGGAGTCGTTCCTGGACCCGTCGGACCCCGGCGCCGCGCCGGTGTTCGACGCCTTCCCCGATCTTGGTCCGGCTCGTCCGCGTCCGCCGGTCACCGCGCGGC